>QNFJ01000039.1 GCA_003646305.1 Gammaproteobacteria bacterium
CGTGGCGGTGTTTCACTGCGTCCGGGTGATGGTGTCATCCACTCATGGTTAAACCGTATGTTGCTTCCTGATACCGTGGGTACAGGTGGTGATTCACATACACGTTTCCCACTCGGTATCTCATTCCCAGCCGGTTCTGGCCTGGTCGCTTTCGCAGCGGCAACAGGTGTGATGCCTCTGGATATGCCTGAATCGATTTTGGTTCGTTTCTCGGGTGAAATGCAGCCGGGTATCACTTTGCGTGATCTGGTCAATGCGATTCCACTAAAGGCGATCGAACAGGGACTTTTGACCGTTGCTAAAGAAGGTAAGGTCAATGCTTTCTCTGGTCGAATTCTTGAGATTGAAGGGCTTCCTGATCTTAAAGTTGAGCAGGCATTTGAGTTGTCTGATGCATCGGCTGAGCGTTCTGCAGCAGGTTGCTCAATCAAGCTAAACAAAGAGCCTGTCATTGAGTATCTAAACTCTAACATTACTATGTTGAAGTGGATGATTGCCGAAGGCTATGGCGATGCAAGAACAATCGCACGTCGTATCAAAGGGATGGAAGCGTGGTTGGCTAATCCTGAATTGATGGAAGCAGATGCTGATGCAGAGTATGCAGAAGTGATCGAAATCAACATGAGTGAGATTAAAGAGCCTATCCTGGCCTGCCCGAACGATCCTGATGATGTTAAAACACTGGCTGATGTTGCCGGTACCAAAATTGATGAAGTTTTCATTGGTTCTTGCATGACTAACATTGGCCACTTCCGTGCGGCGGCTAACTTGCTGAAAGAATTTGGTGGTTCATTGCCAACTCGCATGTGGGTTACGCCTCCAACGAAAATGGATGAAGCTCAACTGGTTGCAGAAGGGCTTTACAATGTATTCGGTACAGCAGGCGCTCGTACAGAAATGCCAGGTTGTTCACTCTGTATGGGTAACCAGGCGCGTATTGCTGATAACTCAACAGCCATGTCGACTTCGACTCGTAACTTCCCTAACCGTTTAGGCACAGGGGCTGATGTTTATCTATCATCGGCAGAGTTGGCGGCGGTAGGCGCAATCCTGGGTAAAATTCCTACTTTTGATGAGTATATGGAATATGCACAGAAGATTGAGCCAATGGCAGCAGAGACTTATCGCTATCTGAACTTTGATCAGATTGAAGAATATGTTGAAGAAGCTAAATCTGTAAATGTTGATGAAGTTGCTGCGTAAGTGCTGCTTTTATACCCATAGGGCATAAGTTTCATTGAAGCGGAAGGTAATGAGTTTCCGCTTAATTCAGCTTTAACAAAAAAAAGCCCCGGTGAATATTTCTCATCGGGGCTTTTTTATTTATTTTATATTTTAAAAATCAAAATGATAGAGGACTTTTTTAAAGTAATTGAAGATTGTTTGATCTGCTGTGATGTTCAACAAAAGATAGCGAAAGTTGAAGCGGCATATCAACATTTTGGTTCGCAAAACCAGATTGGTGAACTCACACGTGATGGAGAAATAATTAAGCCTGCGGAGGTCGGTTTTCCAGAGCGCCCAGAACTCGTTCATCTGAAATTTTTACCGAAAAGAAGCTTTAAAGGTGAAGCGGGCAGAGCTGCCTTGCTTCATGCTATCGCCCATATTGAATTTAATGCGATTAATCTGGCGCTGGATGCTGCATACCGATTTAGAGGAATGCCGGTTGAGTATTATCTGGATTGGTTGCGCATTGCAGATGATGAAGTTCGCCACTTTAAGTTGCTCGAAAAGCGTTTAGAAGATTACGGGGTACAATACGGTGATCTCCCCGCTCATCGTGGATTATGGGATATGGCTGAGAAGACTGCCCATTCCATATTAGAAAGAATGGCATTGATTCCGCGTTATATGGAGGCGCGTGGGTTGGATGTCACTCCAGGAATGATTCAGAAACTGGAGTCTGTGGGCGATCAGGAAAGCGTCGCCATTTTAAAGATTATTCTCGAAGAAGAGGTGAGCCATGTTGAGGCAGGGTCTCGCTGGTTTAGCTATCTCTGTAATCTGGCTGGCCAGGAATCCGAAACAGCTTATTTTGAGATAATCACAAAGTATATGCCGGGCAATGCCCCCGGCTCGCTCAATGTTGAACTCCGTAAAAGAGCGGGCTTCAGTCAGCGAGAAATTGACCTGTTACAACAAAGGTAAGTTAATGAATAAAGCAGTTAAGCCGTTATTAACAATTGGTTTTCGTCCCTTCTTTTTGATGGCGGGATTGTCCGCTGCTGTCTTTCTCCTTATATGGGGAGGCTTTATTCGGCACGGAATCTTTCCCGATAATTACTATAGTCCCGTCGGTTGGCATGCGCATGAGATGCTGTTCGGCTACGCACTGGCCGTGCTCAGTGGTTTTTTGCTAACTGCGATTAGAAACTGGACGGGGATGGACGTTGCGAGCGGCAATAAGCTGGCGATCTTAGCGGTTATCTGGCTGCTGGGACGCCTGGTTCCTTTTGCAAATGGTTTGTTGCCGGCTGAGCTTATCGCAGGGATTGATCTGCTGTTTTTGCCCGTTCTGATCAGCTATCTCGCAATGCCTTTATGGACACAACGAAAAATACAAAACCTGCCTATTTTATTGTTATTGGCCGTGATGTTCGCTGCCAACCTGCTTTTTCACCTGACTGTATTAGGCTATACAGAGAGCGGTGTAACCCAGTCGCTTTATTTAACGATCGGTGTGGTGATGGTTTTTATCGTCATTATTGCCGGTCGTGTTTTCCCTTTTTTTATACGTGGAGGGCTGCCTGGCTCGAACCCTATGGCCTGGCCAATAGTCGATAAACTTTCACTTTTTAGTATTGTTGGCCTGATGATCCTGAAGCCATTTTTCTATGAAACTTTGTTGTTCACTCTTTGTGCGGGGATCGCGATTCTCTCTAATATTGTTCGCATGAGTGGTTGGTACTGCCGAGGCATTTCAAAATTACCGCTGTTGTGGGTTCTTTTGACTGGATACAGTTGGTTGATAATTGGAATTGTTCTGGATGTGCTGGCCAGTTATCAGGCCGCACCTCCTCAGCTTGCACTTCATTCAATCACTGTTGGTGCGATTGGTGTGATTACGCTAGGCATGATGTCTAGAGTTGCGCTGGGCCATACAGGACGCCCCCTTATCGCGAGCCGCTCAATCACTATCGCTTTTGTGATGATTAACCTGGCTGTTTTTTCCAGAGTGATTATGCCTCTGCTTGTGCCCTCGCTCTATACGGACTGGCTGAGCCTGTCGAGTAGTTTATGGGTCATAGCTTTTTCGATTTTCACTGTCTATTACATGCCCATTCTCTTACGTAAACGGGCAGATAGCGTTTAGCGATTGATTAGACGCCTTAATGACCAAGGGACCACTATTTTCTCTTTCATCTGGCGTTATGGTGAATTGAAAATTTCGTTACAATGGTCCGTGACGGGGCCGTACTATATGGCATCATTAATAAAAGGTTGATACGAAAATATGGATAATAAACTACTCGATATCCTGGTTTGCCCAGTTTGCAAAGGCTCTTTAATCTATAAAAAAGAGGACGACGAGCTTATTTGTAAATTTGACCGCTTGGCTTTTCCTGTTCAAGATGACATTCCGGTGATGCTTGAGGCTGAAGCGAGAGTGCTTTCAGTTGAGGAGCTTGAGAAATAAATGGCACCGTTTAAGGTCGTTATCCCGGCTAGATATGCATCGACAAGGCTTCCTGGAAAGCCTTTGCGTGAGATAGCCGGTAAGCCGATGATTCTACATGTCTGTGAAAAAGCTTTGCAGGCAGGTGCGGAGGAGGTGATTGTCGCGACCGATGACCTTCGTATTTATGAAGCGGTTAGTGCGGCGGGTGTTGAGTCAATTATGACTCAGGAAAACCATAATAGCGGAACAGAAAGAATTGCCGAAGTGGCAGCGATTAAGGGCTGGAAGGATTCTGAAATTGTTGTCAATTTACAGGGTGATGAGCCACTCATTCCACCTGCTTTAATCAAACGGAGCGCTGATGCTTTGGCGGCTCAGGAAAAGGCAGGAATAGCGACACTCTGCACCCCCATTGATTCAGTCGATGAACTATTCAATACGAATGCCGTCAAAGTGGTGCTTGATCATGCCGGTTATGCGCTCTACTTTAGTCGTGCTGCTATCCCTTGGGATCGTGATAATTTTTCGAAAGAGCGTAAAGAGATTCGAGCAACTTACTATCGACATGTTGGGATGTATGCCTATACAGCGGGTTTTCTAAAACGATATATCAGTTGGCCAGAATCTGAACTGGAGCAGATTGAGTCACTCGAACAATTGAGGATTCTCTGGCAGGGGGAGGCGATCACCGTATCTGTTATTGATGAAATGCCAGAGGCAGGCGTTGATACAGAAGAAGATCTGGTGCGCGTTGACGCGTGGTTGCGTAAAGGTTAGAGCTGTTGTTTTAGAGAGGGTGAGTTATGGAAGTGAATGAGCAACTCATTGTAAGTCTACAGGTTATTATTCGTTGGGCTGTCCGATTTTTAGCCATCTTAATGGTATTTGTAATTGTGATGGGGGTTGTAGATGTTGCCTGGACGCTTTATCAAAAGCTAATCCAACCTCCCAGTTTTATTTTGACAATTACCGATATGTTGGCGACCTTTGGTGCTTTTATGGCGGTATTAATTGCAATAGAAATCTTTATTAACATCACCGTCTACCTGCGTGATGATGTTATCCACGTTAAGATTGTGATGGCAACAGCTTTAATGGCTATTGCCCGGAAAGTAATTATCTTAGACTTGGATAAGACAGAACCTGCTTACCTTTGGGGTATTGCTTCGGTGGTTATCGCAATCAGTATTGGTTATTGGCTTGTAGTTAAACTGCCAAAATCTGATCTTACTTTTGGCAAAGAAAAACAGACGAGGGAGCCGAATATAGATGCTTTCAGTTCTATAACATCAGAAAAACCTAAATAATCAGCTTAGCTTCAAGGAGCGATCTATTGAACGATTTTGCAGATGCTGAAAAAATTATTCTACTAGCTTCTGCGCTTGCAATAGGTCTCTTGATCGGGATTGAGAGAGGCTGGAAATCGCGTGAAGAAAAAGAGGGAGAGCGAGTAGCTGGCCTGCGCACATATGGTCTAACTGGCCTGCTAGGAGGGAGTGCTGGGCTACTATCTCAGTACCTTGGAGCAATCGTATTTGGCTTTGTTTTTCTGGGATTCGCGGGAGCGGTGACCGTTGCGTATGTGATACAGAGGCGCACCAGAGGAGATGCTAGTATCACAAGCATCATCACAATGCTGTTAACATTTTTACTGGGGGCGCTAGCAACATTAGGGCACGTAAACCTTGCCGCTTCAGCAGCAGTAATAACCGCATTGTTATTGAGATTTAAAGATGTCTTGCATGGCTGGTTGAGGCGTTTAGAGGTACATGAGCTGCATGCTGCATTGCAGCTCCTTTTAATTTCCATTGTGCTTTTACCCATTCTTCCCGATCAGGGTTATGGTCCTTGGCAAGCTTTTAATCCATACGAAACATGGTGGATGGTTGTTTTGATTGCTAGTATTTCCTTTATTGGCTATTTCATTATGAAGATTGCCGGACCAGATAAAGGTGTAATCCTAACAGCCTTGGCTGCCGGAATGCTCTCATCTACGGCACTAACACTGCACTTTTCGCGTCTAGCTAAAAAACATGAGGGAATGGATAGCCTTTTGGCAGCGGGAATTTTAGTGGCATGTGGAACCATGTTTCCACGTATTGTATTGATCTCAACGTTGATTAACCCTGCATTATTTGAGGTTATCGTTTACCCAATGGCCGTGATGGCGTTGCTTACCTTTTCTTTAGCAGCTGTTATGTGGCATCAGCACACCGATTATCAGCCCGATAAGCTGACTCATATGAACAATCCTTTAGCGCTAAAGTCAGCACTTATTTTTGGTGTCATACTGGTACTTGTGGCACTTTTAGGCAATGCTGCAATACATTTTTTTGGTGAGACGGGAATTTATTTGCTTGCTGCTTTGTCTGGTATCGCAGATGTTGACCCCATTAATTTGACGCTATCTAGAATGAGCAGTACAGAGTTGTCTATAGATGTTGCTGTTTTAGGCATCGTTATCGCCTCTGTTTCCAATACCTTGGTCAAGGCGCTGCTCGCTCTGTTTATAGGAGGCGCAACCATAGGGATGAAAACTTTACTGCCACTATTTGTAGTGGCAGGGTCTGGGCTAACCGTGGCTTTTTTGTTATAAATAGACGTATATAACAGGCTCTGGTGGCTCTGGTAAGAGTTAGTTTTTTATTTAAACAGTTAAAGCTTATCAGTAGTAGATGAAGATACTTTTTGTTTGTATGGGCGGCACGCAAATATAAATCTATACCATATTGAATATAATAAATAATTGTTTGCGTGAAATACCACGTAATTTCCCCTCTGGCGCTAAGCGCACGACGGGTAAATAGTGCGGCCTTATCGCTACCTGGGACTAACCGCCTTCGTTTCACTCTCCATGGCAGTCAGCGTATGTTGAAAAAGGATCAGAAAGAAGAGGAGTAATCGTTTATAGCTGCGAGTTGATTTTGGCGACCTGGGTGTCCTAAAACCTTTCACGAAGTAACAACTCACAGAGAAAACAAAGGCTCTCAGCATTTCGATGTTGAGAGCCTTTTGTTTGAACCATCTTCCCTTGATTAGTTCTCTTTCGGCGCATGCAGTCGATAAAATGTGGCATAGAGAACAGGCACCAGTAACATTGTCAGCAGGGTACCAAATGCCAGGCCGAACATAATCGTTACCGCCAGAGCAAACCAGAAGACGTCGCCCAGCAGTGGAATCATGCCAAATACCGTGGTTGCAGCGGCGTTGACAACAGGATTTAGACGTTCGACAGCCGCTTCAATCGTGGCTTTATACGGTGATAAGCCTGCAGCAATATTGAGATTGATCTGATCTAGAAGGACGACCGAGTTCTTGATCATCATACCCGCCAAACTCATTATCCCGAGTAGTGCAATAAAGCCAAATGCCGCATCCATCATCAACAGGCCCGGGGTAATGCCGATCATTACAAACGGTATTACCAGTATCATAATCAATGGGGGGCGATAGGCGTTAGACAATGCCACGATGATTAATAGCATGATCGCAATAGCGGGGCCTAAGCCGGGAAGCAGCGCATCACTAGACTGTTTGGCACTATCATATTCACCATCCCACTCAAGGGTATAACCCGGCGGTAAGGGTACCGCTTCAAACTTCTCTTTTACATCGGCCATTAATACAGGAGCCGTTACATTATGCGGTGATGCCTGTACAGAAATAGCACGTCGGCGATCCCAACGCCAGATGATATTGTCATTCCATTTTAAATAGGTATCGTCGATGACCTGTGATAGAGGTAATGACTCTGTTGAACGATCCGGGTTAACCTGTACAACTGCAAGATCTGTTGCAGCCCGTTGCCGTTCATCTTCTACGGAGCGTATCACAATGGGGATCAACTCATCTTTTTCACGATAAAGCCCCATGACATTGCCGTCAAAAGTTCGTTTGGTTGCTTGGGCAATATTTTCACGAGAGATACCCGCCCAGCGCGCACGCTCCTGGTTATACTCAACCACCATTTCGCGGCTACGTTGGCGCCAGTTAGTACGAACTTCTTTGCTGTAGGGGCTGGCTTGGAGAATCGCCATGCCCTGTTTTGCCAGCTCTCTTAATACTTCGGGATCAGCATTGGCTGGGCCGCTAAAGCGGGCCTCGAATTTCCAATCATCCCACGCGCCAACCGCGTATTTTCGAACTCGTGCTATATGCCCCGGATTATTTTGCTCAAGCCAGTTTTCTATCTTGTTTATCGCTACCTCAACATTAGCCAAAGTATCGATATTGATGATTATCTGTGCATAAGAGCTATAAGCACTTTCTGGATTGACCGGTAGATAAAAGCGTGGAGGTCCTGAACCGATAAAACTGCTCACGGTGGTAACCTCATCGTAGCTGCCTAACTCTTTTTCAATCAGTTCTAAACTGGATGAAGTTTGCTGAATTCGCGTACCTTCTGTGGCCCAGTAGTCAATCATGAACTGAGTTCGTGAAGAGTCGGGGAAAAACAGCTGCTTGACATCTTTGAAGCCATAAATTGATGCGCCCAGGGCGATGATCATCATGGTTAGAAATATTGCTCGATAGCGGATAAATGAACCGAGTAAACGTCTGAATAGCTGGTAAAAACGGGTGTTGTAGGGGTCGCCTCCATCCCCTTTTGGGTCAGGTAAAAAGTCCACACAGACTAACGGGGTGATGGTTTGTGAGAGTAACCAGCTGACAATCAATGCGATCGCAACCACCTGGAAAAGACTGGAAGCATACTCACCAGTATCATAAGTTGAAGAAAAGATGGGATAAAACGCCATACAGGCAACAATAGTCGCACCCAGCAACGGTATACTCGGCTGTGCAGCGGCTTCAATCGCAGCCGCTTTACGGTCCATACCTTTTTTCAGGCGCACTACAAAACCATCGACCACGACGATAGCATTATCGACCATCATGCCCATGGCAATAATTAATGCCCCGAGAGAAACACGCTGGAGGTCAATCCCCCATATAGACATGATGATGAAACTGCCAAGGATGGCGAACACCAGCCCGGTTAAGCCGATGATGATGCCTACTCGAAGCCCCATACTAACCGCAAGGATGACCAGTACGATGGCAATGGCCTGCATCAGGCTTACCATAAATGCACTAATCGATTCGTCAACCAGGTCTGATTGCCATGAGATACGGTGTAATTCAATTCCTACAGGTAAGGCTGATTGTAGTTCTGCGATACGTTTATCAATGTCGAGTCCAACTTTAACTACGTTAGCCCCGGCAGCTGGCGCGATGGGCAAACCGATAGCAGGTAATCCATTAATACGCATCATCTGTAGTGGCGGTTCGATATAACCTTCTCTAACAGTGCCGATATCTCGCACCCGGATCAGTTCATCACCATGTCCGCCTTTGACACGCTCCTGCCCAGTTACACCTGAAATGGCAAGGTCACCGATTTGCGAAGAAGAGACGAATTCTCCGGTGGGTGCAACGCGAAATCGCTGCCCCTGATAATCGACCGAGCCGGCATCAACCACCATATTTTGTTTCTGCAATGTTGCGGCGACGTCTTCCTTGGTTAAACCGATTTGTGATAACTGGGATTGCGAGACATCGATATAGATTTGACGTTTTTGCACGCCCCATGTATCGACGCGAGCAACATTGGGAATAACTTTCAGTTCTTTGCGGAGCGCTTTAACATGTTCATTTAAGCGGGCGTAACTGTAGCCATCCGCAGTAACTCCGAGTAAAAAGCCAAATACAAAACCAAAATCATCACCAACAACAGGTTTGCTTGCGCCCGGTGGTAGCAGGTGCTCAATGTCGGTAATTTTTTTTCGTAAAGTATCCCATATCTGTGGAAGATCATTTGACCAATAATGGTTTTTAAGGTCGACTTTAATAATTGCCTGACCGGGACGAGCCATGGAATAGATATGCTTTAATTCTATCATTTCCTGAATTTGCGTCTCAATCAGGTCGATGACTTCTAGCTCGACCTGTTCCGCACTGGCACCTGGATAATTGACAGTAATTGCTGCTGTCTTGACGCTAAATTCAGGATCTTCAAGCTGCCCTAGATTAAAGTATGCAAAAATCCCCACAACCAACAAGAGGAAGGTTACAAAATAGCTAACCGCCTTATATTCCAACGCTGCCTTTGCAAGATTCATCGGTTTACTCCGTTCCAATACTGGAATCAATGCGAACCTTTTGGCCTTCGCTTAAGGTATGAACACCAGCGATGGCGATCCATTCACCAGCTTGTACTCCATCAATAATCTGGATGCCTGATTGTGTCAGCTGGCCAACTTCTACTGCGCGCAATTGTACATTCCCTGTTTTTTCGTTGATAACCCAGACGCTGTCCTGTTTTTCGGTGTCGGGGGTGAATACCGCACTAATCGGGACAACCAACTTATCTGGAGTTTCAGTTGATCCGGGCTTTGTCATTTTTCCCGTTGCATTACCGGCCATGCCTGGAAGGATTTTAATACCGTTACCTTGTGGCATAATCAATGTGACGGGATAAGTACGGGTGGTTTGTGATGCCTCATTACTAATTTCCTTGATGGTTGCGGGCAATGCTACGCCTGGAAACGAGTCGAACGTTACATGAATATCATCGATGTATGAAACCTTGCTGATAAGGTTTTCGGGGAATTGCACCACCATTTCAACCTGGGTCGTGTCGAGCAAACGAGCGATGACTTTTTTTGGTAGTACTGCCTGATAATTTTCGGCATACAGGTTGGAAATGTGACCGTCAAATGGCGCTTTGATTACTGAGTCCGATAGTGCTTTTTGTGCAATATCCAGATTAGCCGCAGCCACATCAACTGATGCCTCGACACGATCATAATCAAATTGAGAGATATTCCCGCCCTTGATTAACTTCTTTACGCGTACTAAATTTCGTTTGGCTTTCTTCAGTTCTGCCTTGGTTGATTTGACTCTAGCCAGAAAATCTCGCGGATCTAGGCGAGCAATAACGTCACCTTTTTTGACTACATCACCAATATCAACAGGTCGCTCGATAAGCTTGCCTCCAACATCAAAGGAAAGATCTACCTCCTGGGTTGCCTTTGCTTTCCCCGGGAACTTTCTCCCAGATATCTGCTGAGTTTCACCAACTATAATCGCCGGGATAGGCCGGATTAGTTTTGCTGTTACAGGTGGTTCCGAACCACAACCTGTCAAAACAGGGATAAGCATTAGCAGACAGATGTTCAGTAATATTTTCATCGTGATTGTTATTTGACAGTTATTTAAGGAGCCTTCAGAGAAATCCTGAAAAATACTCCAGATTAAGATAATAAATCGCGTCCTTTGCCCTGCTTTGCAAGACAAGGCGTTCGGTTGCACTTGGAACTTGAATTCACGGCTATTTCTTGTTTAGGGCTTGCCGATTATACTATAGATTTGTTGCCCTGGATTCAGCCAATGTTGTTGCACTGACTGAATCTGGTAGGGTTGTAAACAGATAACGCCTATATTGACTATATTATTGGAGATTAAATGGGGCAGATAAAAGTGCTATTCGTTTGTATGGGCAATATATGCCGCTCTCCAACAGCAGAGGGCGTTTTCCGAGACCTAGTTGTCAAACAAGGTTTAGGTGCTGAGATTAAGATTGATTCTGCGGGAACACATGCCTATCACGAAGGTGAGATAGCCGATCCCAGGTCTCAGAAAGCGGCGTTAGAAAGAGGCATCGACCTTCGTGATCTTCGCGCGAGAAGGCTGATTGAAGAGGATTTTGAGCGGTTTGATTATGTTTTGGTAATGGATGAGAAGAATCACTCTTCTGCACTTAAAAGATGCCCTGATAATCATCGCCAGAAATTACGTTATTTTCTGGAGTTTGCACCTCACCTGAATAACGTCAACGTCCCAGATCCTTATTACGGTGGAAAATTTGGTTTTGAGCGCGTTTTAGATATGGTTGAGGATGCATCTGTAGGTCTGCTGGAAGAGATTCGCTCAGAATTTTAATCTCATTTTGCCGAATTACACCGGTGGTATCGGGTGTTTTTCCCTTTTGTAACGCGCCATTATTTTATTAACATATTGTTGGGTCTCATGATAAGGAGGAATCCCCTTATAGCGCTTTACGGCGCCTTCTCCAGCATTGTAAGCGGCCAAAACAAATTTTACATTTCCTTCAAAGTGTTGCATAAGCCAGCGGATATAAGTGACTCCCCCAAGAATGTTTTCAATTGGGTCCCAGCTATTATTGACGCCAAACCGTTGAGCCGTTTTTGGGATTAATTGCATAAGACCCTGGGCATTTTTGGCCGAGTGTGCTTTGATCTTAAAGGCTGATTCAGTCTGAATAACTGCAAGGACGAGGGCTGGATCGATTTCTTGTGAGGCGGAAATAATTCTCACCCACGTCTCAATTTGCTTTTTATTTAATTTTCGAGACTGCTGGGGGATGGGGCAGGCGCTGTCCTTTTCTGCCGGAATGTTCCCCAGGCGATCGAGCATATTGGTTGCATAAGTGTCTCCCAAACCGGCCGCTCTTTTAAACCATCCAACCGCTACAGGGTGATTGGATTTCAGGCCCCGGCCATTAAAGTGCATCCAGCCAAGATTGTAGTTGGCTTCAACATTACCTAAGGCGGCAGAAATACAATACAACTGAAAGGCTTTTGGATAGTTACGTTCCACACCTTGAGCGCTTTCGTATCGACTAGCCAGTCGGTTTATTTCTGCTGCGGAACCGGAAGTTTCTGCCGCAGAAGGCATTACAAAAAACAGTGAAAACAACAAGAGAAAATACCGCTCCACTTTCATTTTTACACTCGATGTAATTGGGATATGTAAAACATGCATACTTCGTTCCATATTAAATAATATCAATATAAATCATTGTATTAAAGAAACACTGCAACGTCTGCACGTATGGCACTGTAAAAAATACTGACAGGAGTTAAGGCCTGTCGTCATCCAGAGAAATTCGGCGCAAGCCACCTCACTGTTCTCGCGGGAAAATCTGTACAAAAGGAGGCGCGAATTACCGCTGGCTGAAGAAAAATCTGCCCAAAACAACTTTGAAGGTGAATTTATAACTAAACAGTTAATGCTATTTCATATTTTGGTTGGTGACGTTGCATTAGATTTCTCTTATAGTGAGCTTAATATAATAAATTTGGAGGGGTTACTATGGCTGATCGAGATTATTCGAGGCGTCAGTTTCTGGGTTATGCGGGTGTTGGTGCGCTATCAACTTTTTCTGGCCTCTCTTTTGCTCAGCACGGCACCGTAGTACGCGCTGCATCTTCCGACTTTGAACCCGATATTGAAATCGATTTAACGGCCAAAAGTGCTCGAGTGCCAATCCATGACGGCCCCAAGACACTTGTCTGGAAATTTCATGCTAATTTACTTAAAGGGCCTGAAGGCAGTGTAAAGGAGATTCCCGGTAGCTATCTTGGTCCAGTTTTTAATTTCAAAAAAGGGCAAAAGGTACGCATCTATTTCAATAACCAGATTCCGCAACAATGCATTGTTCACTGGCATGGACTGCATGTTCCTCAAGTGATGGACGGTCATCCGATGTATGCGATTGATAGCGGAAATCGCTACGTTTATGAATTTGAGGTAGTTAATCGTGCTGGAATGTATTGGTATCACTCACATACGCACGAACTGACGGCCAAGCAGGTTTATTCTGGATTGGCTGGGTTAATTATTGTTAACGATGATGA
>QNFJ01000040.1 GCA_003646305.1 Gammaproteobacteria bacterium
AATGCCTATCCCCTGCCGAACTATCTCTGCTTCACCATTGTCAACGAAAGAGATTATTGTTGTGGGCGCATAAGCGATATCACCTGCATCAATAATCAGGTCTACTTCATGTTCAATTCGATCTCGAATTTCATAAGGATCCACCATTGATTCATCATCATCTGGCAAAATCAGAGTCGTACTGAATAGCGGCTCACCCAGTTCTCGCAAAAGTGCTTGCGCAACAGGATGGTCAGGAATTCTCAAACCGACACTTTTCCTTTTTGGGTGCATTAAGCGCTTTGGAACCTCTTTTGTCGCTTTTAACACAAAGGTAAACGCACCCGGTGTAAGCCGTTTAATCAGCCGAAATGCGTCATTACCCACTTTTGCAAAATTAGAGAGCTCCGTGAGATCACTACAGATCAGGGTGAAGTTATGCTTATCATCAAGACGTCGGATCGCACGAATTCGGTCAAGTGCTCGTTTATCACCCAGGTGACAACATAGTGCATACGAGGAATCTGTCGGGAAGGCGACTACCCCCCCTTTGTTAATGATCTCTACAGCCCGGCGTATTAATCTCTGTTGTGGATTATGAGGGTGAATTTCAAAAAACTGTGCCATATTATTTTACCGTTGTTCCCTATCTGCCTGTTGCTCAATCTTCGTCTTCGCCACTTTATCTCTTAGGTAAATGGGTTGCGCTTGCTCTGCCGAAACTGCCCGGCCTTTTTCAAAATCGATCACTGCCAGGCGAGCAATCGCTCCGGCCCTAGGCAAGTAGTCTACAACCGTTTGAGTTACCTGTTTGTTACCAACCCTTTTGAGTAGCAGTTCCTGATGGCTAGCCCACCCAGAACCGATTGCGATACCACTAATCCCTTCTGGAACAGTTACCGCTTCGGCACTGCAAACCTGCTCTGCGACAATAGGGATAACAAACGCTGAATCACTTGACTGGTAAACACCCCAATAGACCTCATCCAGACGGGCATCGAAAGCGGGAAAGAAATAGTCACCACCGAACTCATCCTGCGCCTGAAGTGATATTGCAGCAAGCGCTGAAATAGGAAGAACCGGCAACTCGGCACCAAAGGCAAGCCCCTGTATTACACCTGCCGCTATGCGCAGACCCGTAAATGAGCCAGGGCCACGACCAAAAGCAAGGGCATCAAGATCGGCCAATTTTAGATTTGAGGCTGCCATGACCGACTCAACCATCTGTAAAATCAGCTTTCCGTGCTGCCGTGGTGCTAGGCGGTAATCTTCAATCACTTCACCATTGAGATAAAGTGCGACTGAGCAAGCCTCGCTCGAGGTCTCAATTGCTAGCAGCTTCAATTTCTATCCCCTCGTTTTCATTGGCAAAAAACAGCTCAACCTCACTAATATCACGCGTTCTTTTCATTGTAGGCAGACTATCAAGAAATTTTTGTCCATAGCCCGACTTTAGAAGGCGTGGATCACAAAACATGAAAACCCCTCGATCCGCTTCATCGCGAATAAGCCGACCAACACCCTGTTTGAGTGCAATAGCCGCTTGTGGAACCTGCCATGACATAAACGGATTCTGCCCCTGTTTTTTGAGTGCATCCAGTCGCGCACTCAACACCGGATCACCGGGAGAAGCGAAGGGTAACTTATCAATAATCACACAGGAAAGAACGGCCCCACGCATATCCACCCCTTCCCAAAAACTTGATGTGCCCAATAAGATTGCATTGCCTGCCTCTCTAAATTGGTCGAGCAAAGCTTGCTTGGGCTGGTCACCTTGCACCAATAACGGAAAATTGAGGCGCCCAGAGAGAATTTCGGCCGCTTCGCGCAACGCCCTGTGACTGGTAAAAAGAAAGAAGGCTCTGCCTCCACTTGCCTCAAGAACAGGGATCGCCTCTTCCACAATGTGCTTTGTAAAACCGGGGGTCGATGGCATCGGCAGTCCTTTTGGATGGTAAAAAAGAGACTGGTTGGGGTAATCAAATGGGCTATCCCACTGTTCTGACCTAACTTTCCCTACGCCAATACTTTTTGAAAAATGATCGAACTGCCCCGCCACAGAAAGTGTTGCCGAGGTAAAAATCCAGCTTTGATTCGGAACATTTAACTGTTCACCAATCGCGCTGGCAACATCCAACGGTGTTTTTGAAAGCGTAAAGGTCTTTCGGTAGGTTTCGAACCAGCGGATCCACTGCTGATCATCAGCATTATTTAAACTTTTTAGTTCAAGGCAAAAGTCATCACTACGCTTCCAGCAAGATTCCAGCCCTTTAGTATGTGCGGCAAAAGGTTTCAGTTGTTTTTCTACCTCTTCAACAAAACTGCATAGCTGTTCAAATGCTTTTTGTAATTGAGGTGTATTTCGAATCTCTTGCCAACTCCCTCTTCGTGGATTTTCACCAAGAAGTAACCTGAACATAGCCACTTCGTTTTCTATCTGGTCCGCCAGAGCTGGAAGCTGAGAAACACTACCGGCCTCTCCTGCGTACTCTATTTTTAGATCTTTTGCCAACTCGAGTAGTTGCCTCGCGCTCACTGAGTTACCCAAAAATTGCGAAGCCACTTCGGCAATCTGATGTGCCTCATCACAAATCACCACTTCGACATCTGGTAGTAGTTCGCCAAAGCCACCTTCTTTTAGCTTCCAGTCCGCACAGAGCAGGTGGTGATTAATCACCAGTAAATCAGCTTCATGGGCTTTTCGACGCGCTTTGACCAGATAACAATCATCGTAGACAGGGCAGTCCTGTCCCAAGCAGTTATCAACCGTCGAGGTGACTTGCGGCCAGATGGAAGAGGTTTCAGACACAGAGCTGACATCACTCACATCACCGGTTGGTGTTCTTTTTGACCAGCGTTCAATTTTACTTAATGCAACGGCATCGGCGCGATTAAAACCCAATGTTGATTCAAGCGCGTTATCTAGGCGAAACAGGCAAAGATAGTTACCACGCCCTTTTAAAAGTGCCGCTTTAAAGGGGACTTCAAGCACCTTCCTAATCGACGGAATATCTTTGCTGAAAAGCTGGTCCTGCAAGTTTTTTGTTCCTGTCGAGACAATAACCTTCTTACCAGAGAGGATTGCTGGTAAAAGATAGGCGTAGGTTTTGCCGGTACCGGTGCCGGCCTCTGCGATCAGGTGTTCCGATAGCTCAATCGATTCCAGTACCGCCTCAGCCATGTCCAGCTGAGCTGGGCGAAATGAGTAACCTTCAATATTTTGTGCCAGCAGGCCACCCGGCCCAAGGATATCAGAAAGACTTTCTATCAAGATTAACGCTCCAGACCATCTTCTTTTGTCCAGCGTAATTCCCCAATAATCTTGAAACGGGCAACAGAAAGCGCACCTCTTTTTTTCTGGTTCTGGCTTGGTTTATCAATCACTTCAATTAATGTTTCACGATCCGCTTCATAAATTTCAAATGGCTCATAGTCTTCATTCAGCAGAACAAGTACAACGCTATCCCATGTTTGATTGCTTTTTATCTGCCCGATTCGCTGCCCCGTTCTGGCGTCATCAAAAATAGTCCGCGCCTTAATCTGTATGCGTTTACCATCGGCATCAATTGCATCGAATCCCTTAGAGCGATCTTCACAGAGCGTCAAACTTAATAGATGAGCCGCATCATTTTCAGCAATTTCATTACTGATTCCTGGCAAGGTTTTACCGGTCGCCAGACGATAATCTTTCGCAAGCATCCGAGCCTGGGAAATCAGTTTTTGCATTGAATAGATGGGCATCAGCTCAATCTCAATTTATTCAGCTATACGAATTACTGAAGTTGCTTGGCTTTTTGATTGGCTAAACTGGCTTCTTCTACCTTCCCTTGCTGCTTAAGTGAGTCGGCAATTACCTGCCAGTTTTTGGCCTGGAGTGATTGCTCTTGATCGCTCTGGATTAGTGCCAAAGACTTTCTCGCCAAATTCTCGGCTAATACGGCTTGACCCTGTTTTAAACGCAACTCAGCCAATTGCGCCCAAAGCAGGGGGTTCCTTGGGCGAATACGGACGCCACGTTCCAAGGCTGCAACGGCCGAAGGGATATCACCACCTTGCTGTAGAACTTTGGATTCATCAACAAGCGCCACTACAACTGGATCAGTGGCTGCAGCCTGTTTTTTTTCTGTCTGAGCTCTTTTGTAAGGCGTCGTTATCGGCTCATCAACGATGCTTTGCTCAGAGGAACTACCATCGTAAATAATCGGTGGGTAGCCATCCTCAACAGGTGCAGGGCTCTGCTGGTCAGTCGATAAACCGGCACACCCAGACAAAAACAGCATTGAAGCCAAACAGCTCGTTATTTTATTGCTCATCAATTCCTAAAAACCCTTTATTTCAATTGGAACCTTGTCCAAGTACGCGACCAAACCATTTCTTAATTTTATTTTCAGGCAATGTACAGGGCGAGTGCTTCTGGGGTTCTGTCCCTTTCATAAAAGGCAGCTCTCTTGCGTCAGGACATTGCTCATCAGCAAGAAGTCCATTCGCAGAATCAATCCAAAAGTAGGCGATACCCTCCGGCTGTATAAGTCCCACTGGCTGATTGCTCACCCCTTTCATAATCTCGGCCCATATTTTTAATGCGCCAGATGCCCCGGTCAGGTGCGCCGGTTTATTGTCATCCCGACCTAACCAGACGACCGACAGAAAATCACCTGTGTAACCGGCAAACCAGCTATCACGCAGATCATTGGTTGTACCTGTTTTACCGACTAGGTTCATATCACTAGCCATCCAGCGATAAGCTGAACGCCCCGTTCCCTCTCGCATTACTTCCTGCATAATCGTGTTCACAATATAACATGCTGCCGAATTCGCTGCCTGTCGAACAGTCAGTGGGTAGCGCTGCAAAGGCTCGCCTTGACTGGAGAGAACCGCCTGAATCGATCTCAGTGGTGTTACAAAGCAGTCTCCGGCGAAGGTTTGATACAACTGGGTAACCTCGAAAGGCGTTAAAGCAGACGCCCCCAGAAGTACAGATGGAAATGACGTCAAGGGTCGTCTCACACCCATCGTTTTGACGGTTTCAAGAACCCTATCAACACCGACATCCATCCCTAGCCTGACTGAGGCCAGGTTATAAGAGTGTGCTAGCGCTGTGTGTAAAGGAACCGTGCCGTGCACTTTCTTATCGTAATTTCTCGGTGACCAGATAGTACCATCGCTATTTTTTAAACTGATAGGTCTGTCTTCAAGAGGTGAATTGACCGTGTAACGCTCGCTGGCGAGTGCAGACAGATAGACTACCGGCTTGATTAAAGAGCCAATTGGCCGAACAGCATCAAGTGCCCGATTAAATCCAGCATATTTAACCCGCCCGCCACCGACCATTGCAACAACCTCGCCGCCCTCTCTACGGGTTACAACAACCGCACCCTGGAGTGAACCTTTAGCCATCTTTTTTGACTTTTCAAACTGCGACAACCTGTTCCTAACGACCTGCTCAACCTCCTTTTGAACCGTTGGCTCAAGCGTTGTAAAAATTCTTAACCCATCACTGGATAGTTCTTCGCTTTTGTACTCTTGAAGTAGCTGCCGTCTGACCAAATCCATAAACGCCGGGAATAAACGATCTGGACGCTTTTTTGAACGCATTACATCCAGCGGTTTTAAAACAGCCGATTGATATTCTTTAGCTGAAATAATTGATTGTTGACGCATCGAATCGAGGATCCTGTTTCGCCTCTCGACCGTTCTTTCTGGATGTTTTACTGGATTGTAGTAAGAAGGCCCTCTTACAAGTGCAACCAGTAATACCGATTGTTGTAGAGATAGTTTTTCAATTTTTTGACTGAAATAATGTTCACTCGCAAGGCCAAAGCCATGTACCTCTCTGTTTCCATCTTGCCCTAGATAAATCTCATTCAGATAAGCTTCAAGAATTTCATCTTTGTCATAATGAGCTTCGAGTATCAACGCCATCAGCGCCTCAGTAATTTTTCGCCCAATGCTGCGCTCTGAGGAAAGGAAAAAATTCTTGACCAGTTGCTGAGTCAATGTGCTACCACCCTGGACAATTTTTCCAGAGCGCAAATTGGCCCAGAGTGCCCTTAAGATTCCTTTTGGGGAGATTCCAAAGTGGTCATAAAAATCACGATCCTCAACAAGAATCAGAGCCTGTATAAGCTCCTCTGGAACCTGATCCAGTTTGAGAAGAATCCTGTCCTCTTTTTGTTTTGGATAAAAATTACCAATCAACGGTGGATCAAGACGTAACAGAGGAACTGTTTTACCAACAGGCAGCTCAATAATTGATGAAATAGCGTTTCCAGAGAAACTCACTCTCACTTTCTGTGGAGAACGATGCCCATCTCCAAACTGGAATTCACGAAGATACAGGTCAATTGATGTTGAGCGCAATCGATAGCTTGCCGGCTGATCTAGCGAGACTCTTTTCCGATAACGTAGTCGCTCCAGCTGCGAGGTCAATTCCTTTTTTGTCAGCTCTAATCCTGCATACAATTCCTGAGAGGAGGCAAAGACTTGTGCAGGCAACGACCAGCGTTTCCCTTCAAATTGCCGCTGAACCGTATAATCCAGGTAGCCAAGCCAGGTGAGGAAAGAAAAAAGTGCAAAAACAGTAAACCAAATAATCCATTTCTTGAAAAAAGAGGCGGATTGTTTGTTTTTCTTTTTTCGCCTTCGGGATTTTGCCATAAACAGAAATACGCAGGCAGCCCACCCGGGATGCCTATTTTAAGTAAGGGAGAATGTAGTTACGCAAATTCTATCTTAACCGAGTAGTTAAGGATAATGCTGTTAATCTACAAATAGGGGTTCTGTACCTGGAATCTGGTTAATCATCTCTTTAATTTGATGACTTCCACTCTCCAGAATCTCGCTAGATGGCTTACCCAGCAGATAGCCCTGAATGTAATCAATGCCAAAATCCTTTAAGAGAGCCGCCGTTTCTATATTTTCAACATACTCAGCAATGGTTTTTTTACCAAGATTTTTAGCAATATCAATCATTGCTTTAACAAGCACCTGATCGGTCTCATCCGAAACTAAATTCTGAATAAATTGCCCATCAATTTTTAGGTAGTCAACGGGAAAATTCTTAACGTAGTTAAAAGAACTGAAGCCAGCACCAAAGTCATCCAGCGCAAAATGACAACCCAGTGCGCGAATTCTAGCGACCAGTTCTCTGGTTTTATCGAAATTATTAATTGCTGCTGTTTCAGTAATCTCAAAAGTCAATCTCGAGGCTGAAACCCATGTTGTTTCAAGCTTCTGCTTGATCAGGGGTAAAATTGCCACATCCTGAAACGCATAGGTCGACAAGTTTATCGCTAAAGAAGTCTTTGAATCTGTCTCAGGAAGCCCAGCCAAAAAGTCAATTGCATTTTCAATCACCCACATATCGAGGTTATGAATAAGTCCCATGCGCTCCGCAACCGGAATAAATTGATCAGGCCCAATTAACGTTCCACCTTCACCTTTCATTCTTAGTAGAACTTCATAATGGGAGACTTCCCCATCAGACAAACGAACAATAGGCTGAAAGTACAGCACAAACCGGTTTAAGCTCAGTGCCTCACGAATAACCGGAACCCAATGCACATCATCTCTTAATTTGTGGGTGGCCGTATCTCTCTTATCGAACAGGTGTATTTTATTCCGCCCCTGTGACTTAGCAACGTAGCAAGCCTGATGAGCATGCGAAATAATTTCACTAGGCCGACTAATAGCCTCCGACCGCTCTAACATCGCTATGCCAACGCTGGCTGAAACATGGTAGCTTTTATCTCCCGTTACAAAATGCTGCTCATCTACACGAATACGTAACAATTCAGCCAAATCCATGGCCTGTTTTTGATTAACCCCTTCAAGCAAAATACAGAATTCATCTGCACCAATCCTTGCAATATGCTGATTTTTATCAAGCTCTTTTCTGATCTGCTTTACAACAGAAACCAACAACCTGTCGCCGGTCTCGTGACCCTCTATATCATTGATAACATTAAAGTTATCAAGATCCAGATAAAGAAGCGCACCACAACGATTAAAATTTCTACAGTGATGAATTGATAGTTCTAACGATTTCTCAAGGCTTCTGTGGTTAGCAAGCCCTGTTAATTCATCGTGTGAAATTAAATATTTAAGCCTCGCTTCCATCACTTTCCGTTCAGAAAGCTCATCAATAAGTGACTCTTCGTGCTCTCGCCTGATATCTCTTTCTCTCTTCAACAAGAGGCAAAGATGTACGAGTGAATCCATCTCTGATTTGTTAATTGGCTTCGAAATCAGCTCAATTGCATTATTTTTGCATTCACTCGGAATAATCGGCAGCTCAAGATCAGCTTTAGATTCTAAAGTAATGATAACGGGGATACGGCTATTTTCATCAAAGCGATTGATGCTCTGGCAAATATTTTGAACTTCGCAATTAGGCAACTTATGGTTCAAAATGATCAGGCCCAACTCACCCAACTGGCTGTAAAACCCTCTGAGTATCTCCAGCAACTGCCCACCATCTCGAGCCCAAAGGATATTTTTGTATCCCGAAGCCAATAAGATTGAATTTATCTCTCGATAGCTAGACTCATCACCTTCAGCAACAAGTATCGCTTTCCCCTCTATTGAATGATCATTTCGAATCATAAGTACGCCAAGCTTTTTTTATTTTTAGCCCTTTCAAAAAGGCTTTAGTTATTTTTATATAATTTTCAATCACTTTATGATGAATCTTAAGATGCTGTCAAGAAAAAACTTTCAATCACTTGACTCTAGGGTGTTTATTACTCTACATCATTTCTTAATAACAGCTCTCTCCAACTAAATATAGTTGAGTTCTTTGAAAATTGGATTAAATGAATCATGTTCTATACTGGGGTGGGATAAATTTAAAAAAAGCACAAAGAGACTTCCCTCATGCTAACACCCAAAGAAATTATTACCGGCAGCACAGAGCTGGCCTCACCGCCCGATATTTACCTAAAGATTACTGCGACTCTGGATGACTCATCAAAAAATGCACATGATCTTGCTGAAATTATTGATCTTGATGCGGGACTTGCAACACGAATTCTTCGATTAGTGAATAGCGCTTTTTATAGCTTCTCCGCAAATATCACTTCAGTTTCCCACGCCGTATCTATAATTGGGGCTAGAGAGCTTAGAAATCTGGTCTTAACAACCGTTGTAGTAGATCGCTTCTCAAAGCTTCCAAATGGACTCATTACCATGGATGATTTCTGGAGTCTGTCGATCAAATGCGCGCTCTTTTCCCGCTCACTAGGGCAACATCACATAAACCGTGCAGAGATGGATGCACTTTTCATTTGTGGTCTATTGCATAAAATTGGGTTAATTATTATCTACAGCAAATTGCCAGAACTGGCACGGTCGGCCATCATCCTTTCTGACGAACAATCGATTTCAGAGGCACAAGCACAAGATGAAGTGCTTGGTTTTAACTACGCTGATGTAGGGGCAACTCTGGCCGAGCAATGGCAATTACCCGATGTGATACAAATGACTTTACGTAATCACCTTAATCCAGAATTGGGCCAACCCCATTCTGTTGAATCTGGGATTGTCTGTCTCGCACGCAGACTGAGTGAAATTGATACCTCTGATAAGGAGGCATTTTCCGGGTTTTTAGCGTCCAGCAATGCCTTATGGCAGCTAGTCGAGCTTAAAAGTGAACTGCTTGGAATAGTTCTACCTGAAGTAGATGAGCTATTTTCTGAGACCTATCGAATGATCTATCAAGCCTGATAGCAAAGCTCTCCCTCTTCAAATACAACCAATTCATTGCTAGCCATTTTCTTCCAGGTTTCATTTTTGGTTAGTGGTTTTGTTGCAATAACCGTCACAATATCACCCGGTGTTGTCTCTTCATGAAAGTTAACCGCCATCTCAGCGTCGATTAGTTGAGCATTTCCGAATGGCGCTCGGCGTGTCAACCAAGAGAGGTGATTGCCGCAGTGCGCAAAAAGATAACGAGCATCACTCAAGAGATAATTAAATACACCCAGTTCACTTAATTCTCTGCTTAACTTATGTACGAAACGCCAAAGCGTTTCAGGTTGCCTGGGTGGTTTAGAGAACCTTAATCTGATTTGATCCAGCATCCAGCAAAAAGCCCACTCGCTATCTGTTGTCCCAACGGGTTTATAAAACTCAAGAGACTTCTTTTTGATCCCTTTTAGTTGCCCATTGTGGGCAAAAGACCAGGTTTTCCCCCAGAGTTCGCGATAAAAAGGGTGCGTATTCTCAAGACAGACTCGTCCGCGGTTAGCCTGCCTGATATGACAAATAATGGTCTTGCTCTTGATTGAATAAGTCTGAACCAGGTCGGCAATTTTTGAGTCACTGCTCGGTTGAGGATCGTGAAAAAGGCGAATACCTTTCCCCTCATAAAAAGCCACCCCCCACCCATCACGATGCGGCCCAGTACGGCCACCACGCTGCATCAGCCCAGTAAAACTAAAACAGATATCTGTCGGGACATTCGCACTCATCCCCAATAATTCACACATCGTATTAAACGACCTATTTTATTTCTTCAAGATAAGAGCGTTCTATAGGGGTTTGGACATAGACTTTTTTGCCATCAACTGTTGCCCAAAAATAATAATAGCCCTTGTCTGGATCCGATGTGACTTTACTATTTTTAATTATCCACTCTTTAACATGAGAGCCATCTGCATAAGTGACCTTGTAATCACCCTCCAGCCATGTCACACCAAGACGTGATAGCCGGTTCTGCTGCTCCTCTGAGCAACCAGACAAGCCTAACATTAGCGCCACTAACAGTGGCAATAGCAAAAAAAGTTTCATTTTTATATCTTTCTTTTAATAAAAATTATGATTTCTAATTATACCGATAATGTGCAAAACAAAGAATGTAAATAAACAGTTGTTCTCTATTTGTTCTTCTGTTAGATTGAATAGAACAGATAGAGAACGAGAGGCGGTAAAATGAAATATGAAACTGAAACGCTAACCCGAAGGCAAGAGGAAATTTATAATTTCTTGCGCGATCACCAGGAACACTTCTCCACCGCACCAACACTGGATGAACTCTGCAAAATGCTTGGTGTGAAGTCGCGCGGCTCGCTTCATAAACACATACAGGCACTGACTGAAGCTGGACTGATAGAACCAGCCGAAAAGAGGCAACGGGGTATTCGCTTAACAAGTTATGAGGTTAATCATGTCGATGAACTTCCCTTTCTTGGCCGTATTGCTGCCGGCAGCCCGATCGAGGCGATTGAAATTCCTGAGTCGATAGAAGTACCCCAAATGCTCCGGTCGAACGGCCAGTGCTACGTCCTCCAGATCAGGGGAGATTCAATGATTGATGATGGCATTTTTGATGGTGACTGGGTTGTCATCGAAAAACGAGAACAAGCTCGAAATGGTGAAATCGTTGTTGCTCTGATAGAAGGTAGGGAGGCAACTTTGAAGAGAATCGAGCAGTGTCCCAATGAAGTCATTCTGTACCCCGCTAATTCCACCATGAAACCCATGCATTTCAGCCCCGAGCAGGTACAGGTACAAGGAGTCGTCGTTGGACAAATGAGAAGTTACAGATAAGAAAATAGTTAGGAGAAGAACATGAATAAAGCAATCCACATGCAGGACCAGATAAAAAACCGCATCAACCTAATCATGAGAGATGATGAAAGCTGGTCGATTGATGATATAGCCCAAACGGCCGTTAGCGTTGTCTTGGTGATGGTTTTTTTAACTGTTGGAATCGTTTGGTAGAACTAATTCCGAGTGTTTCTGTATAACCTAATCAGAGATTTTCTAAGAACGTTTAGAGTGTTTGTTCTGCCAGCGTTTTGTTAGCCCAAAGGCAAAAATAGCGGAGAAGACGATCGCTGTCATCATGATGTTTTCGCGTGAGGCGTTCAGAAGCCAGGCGATTAAAGCACCAACACCACCGCCTATACTGCTATAGGTCATACCTCTCATAAAACGGCAGACAGCACAGTCACGGTTAATTACTTTTCTTACCATCATCTCATCAGTCTATTTACGTTTAGCTCGTTGTTACAGTGACTATCACCGAAATGCCACTATTGCAGTAGCGCTTCGGCCTGGTGTGCATTCCGCTCTTGACCCAAAATAGAGAGACTGTTCAGGATTCTGTGTCAAAGTAAAAACACCTGATCTATCTCATCACAGGTTGCCTGACCATTGATTTTTTAGACTGAATCCGCTTCGCGTCCAATAAAAATCTCGTTCTCATGTTTTAAAAACTCATTCCGAACGATAACTTATTTAAGACAAAATCACTATTTATTCACCTAACCCCTGGGACAAAAAGAGGACGCTAAAAGACAGTCGAATAGTTAGAAAAGATGAAGACGCATGATTGCAAGACTTAATCCTAATTTTTTTAGCTTTTTACTCAATATGAGAACAACTCTTGAAGACATTCGCATAATTTTTCTTGAGTATTACTACCAACTACTCCTAAATTTTTGACTAATCATGATTTATCAACTGCCCTGATTTGGTCAAGGAGAATTAGCCCATTCTTTCCTTCAAACTCACATTCAACTCTACAAGGAAACTCAAATCTTTTCGTTGTCATAGGAGCTACAAGTACGGTAGAAAGGGCAGCCTGCCATTTCATTAGGAGAAATTACAACGCAAGGTCTTGTTTTATTAATTTCTCTACCTTTTGTTGGGCTAAGCTCTACAAGCCATACCTCGAAACGCTCTATTTTACGGTTTACCATTCCAATTCTTTATCAGAAGTTAGCTCAGAGTTTAACCATTCTTGGTCAATGTTTTCGATACCGCAAGACATTAGAGTTTCATTAATTTCCTTTGCCCAACCTTCTCTAGGCTTCAAAACTGGAGCAATAAAAAGCCCTCCATTGA
>QNFJ01000041.1 GCA_003646305.1 Gammaproteobacteria bacterium
GACTAATCAAAGGAATGCGACTACAAACTGATCCCACCGTTATCTACGGGATGGGAGAAAAGTATGATGGCAATATTCGCAAGCGAGACCTGCTAAGAGATACACCTTACAACACCTATACACGTTCAGGATTAACCCCAACCCCCATCGCGATGCCGGGAAGGGCTGCAATTAATGCCGTCATGCATCCTGCGAAAGGGAAAAGTCTCTATTTTGTTGCAAAAGGCGATAATTCAGGTAGCCATGTTTTTTCTGCGACACTTAAAGAACATAACCGTGCCGTTGATTATTACCAAAAGAAAATAGGCAGAAAATAATGCGTGGAAAGTTTATTACTCTCGAAGGGGGAGAGGGTGTCGGTAAGTCAACCAACCTGCTTTTTATAAAAGAGCGTTTGGAAGCAGCCGGAAAAAAAGTGGTTGTGACGCGTGAACCGGGTGGAACAGAGATTGGAGAGGAAGTCCGAAGCATTCTTTTGGCACACCGTGAAAGTTCTTTACATGAAACTACCGAGCTTTTATTAATGTTTGCAGCACGAGCTCAACACCTGCAGCAACTTATTCTTCCCGCACTCGACGCTGGGGATTGGGTGCTTTGTGATCGATTTACCGATGCGACCTACGCCTATCAAGGTGGTGGGAGAAACCTTCCGTTCGAAAAAATTAAGATACTCGAGGATTTTGTTCAGAATGGCTTAAAACCTGACTGCACCTTTTTGCTGGACGCCCCGATTGAAATAGGAATGCAACGAGCATCCGAGCGTGGAGAGCTTGATCGCTTTGAAACTGAGGAGCAGCAATTTTTTCATCGTGTACGAGCGGCCTACCAGAAATTAGCAAAGCTGGAAGAAGATCGTTTTCATCTTATTAATGCCTCCCAATCACTTACGTCTGTACAGAGCGAAATTTCATCAGCTCTTGACCAGCTATTGGTTAAATGAAGGATTTACACCTCAATAATGAGCAACTACCCTGGCATTCAAGCTGCCGGGAGCAATTAAATGGTTATATAGCCAATAACCGTATTCCTCATGCACTAATATTGGCAGGACATGAGGGGATTGGGAAAATGCTATTGGCACAGCAGATTAGCCATTTACTTTTATGTGATAGGCCGAAAAACAATCAGGCGTGCGGCTCGTGCCATGCCTGTAAACTGATTTTGGCAGCAACACACCCAGACTTTATTATGGTTTCCCCAGAAGAAGAGGGAAAGTCTATCTTAATAGACCGCATTCGCGCTCTGGCTAATACCCTAACGCTTAAGCCGCACTACGCTAAATACCGCATTATCTTAATCAACCCCGCACATAAGTTAAATCGAAATGCAGCCAATGCACTTTTAAAAACATTAGAAGAGCCGGGTGAAAACAATCTGTTTTTATTGGTAACCGACCAGCTTGAATCTTTGCCAGCAACCATACGTAGCCGTTGTCAAACTCTTCACGTTCCAACACCTGAACAGTGTGATGCCATTAGTTGGTTGGCGAAACGGTTACCGAATCAAAATGCTGCACGTCTCATTAAAATTGCTGCAGGTTCGCCAATCAAAGCTTTTAATCTTGCAGAAAGTGGCGTCGAAAAAGATTATGAGTTGTTGGAGTCCTTATGGTTAGAACTCTATAAAGGACAAATTGACCCGATTACAGCTGCGTCCAAAACCGAGAAGATTCGGCTGAGCTTGATTATTGAATGGATTACCCACTGGGTTGTTGAGCTGGTACAGATACAGTTTGACCCCGATCTCGGCCAGCTTAAGGGAAGTGGGCAAGAGGCCGCAGGCGCTAGCGACATCTTGAAAGATCTTCAAAGCAGTCTAGACTTAAGGCGACTGTTTGATCTATTGGAACAGCTATATCAGGCTAAAAGGCTACTAGATAGTTCAGTAAACAGGCAGTTAATGCTAGAGGCCATTTTTATCAGCTGGTGCAGTATAAATAAAAAGTCTTGCTAAATAATTGAAGAAACCATGTCTAAATCAGAAAATACGCCGCAACAGGGAATTTTGTCGCTTTCCATCAAAGATAAAAATGCACTTTTTGCCGCTTACATGCCTTTTGTTGTAAATGGCGGGCTGTTTATACCCACCAATAGAAGCTATCAAATTGGTGATGAGGTTTTTATGCTGCTGACGCTTATGGATGAGTCAGAAAGACTTCCAGTGGCTGGAAAAATTATCTGGATCACCCCAAAAGGGGCAGAAGGATATCGGGCAACAGGTGTGGGCGTTCAATTTAGCGATCAGGATGGTGGACTTGCCAGAAATAAGATTGAGACCTATCTCGCAGGAGCACTGCAATCAGACAGGCCAACGCACACAATGTAGTTCTGGATTGTGTAGTCTTTTAACTTCAATATAATGTTATAATAGATTAACTATATATCTCAATATCCTGATCTATATAGTTAAATTTCTTTTATAGTATTATTAAATTCAATGAAACTAGTAGATTCGCACTGTCATCTCGACCGCTTGGACCTGACACCCTATGATGATCAATTCAAAAACTTCGTAGAAGCAACTGTGAAGGAGGGACTGGAGCACATGCTCTGTGTTTCGATAGACCTTGAATCATGGCCGGCCATGCAGTCCCTGATTGCACCTTTTGACAATATTTCCACCTCAGTCGGTGTCCATCCTAACGAGCAGGAAGGTGAAGATCCAACCATAGAAAAGCTGGTAGAGCTTGCTACAACCAACAAAAAAGTGGTCGCAATAGGTGAGACAGGCCTGGACTACTTTCGTAGTGAAGGTGGCCTTAATTGGCAAAAAGAGCGATTTAGGCGGCACATTCAGGCGGCGATAATAGTCGATAAGCCACTGATTATTCACACCAGAGAAGCACGTGATGATACTTTGAGAATTCTCAAAGAAGAGGGAGCTGAAAAAGTTGGGGGCGTCCTCCACTGCTTTACAGAAGACTGGGAGATGGCGCAAGAAGCGCTAGAAATGAATTTTTATATCTCTTTTTCAGGGATTGTTACATTCAACAGCGCCAAGCAGATCCAGGAAGTCGCAAAGAAAGTACCTGATGATCGTTTTTTAATTGAAACAGATTCCCCTTATTTAGCTCCCGTTCCTTTCCGTGGAAAGCCCAATTATCCTATCTATGTTGGAAAGGTTGCTGAGTTTATAGCAGAGCTTAGAGGAACCACTTTTGAAGAGGTTGTGAGTAAAAGTAACGAGAATTTTTATCGGCTTTTCCGTGCTTGATATAGCTAGACAGCCCCAGATATAGAAAAAGTGAAGCATTCGTTGAATGCTCCACTTTCACATATATTATCTCTTCTTTTGCTAGTCTAGATCATGCCTGTAAACAGACGGAGCAGCATCGCCAGCCTTTCTAGATTTCAACAAGGCTTTGGTATCAGGCCCCATTGGAACCATAAAATCGGTGCTAGAAATTATATGCATGTTAGTTACATCCACCAACCGGAGAGAGACGTAAGCAGATCTTCTTCCGGCAGCAAATACCCCGGCCAGAAGTGCAGAAACATTATTATCACGAAGTGTTTTCTTGGTTTCATCTGTCAGGTGTAAAAAACCACTTTCTGAAACAACAAAATTTGCTGTTGGTAACTCCATTCCCCTAATACTGTACCCCGAGTTATTGAAAGCGGAACCAATCTGGTTCGAAACAATACGACCAAAAGCCGAGGTCTGTTTTAGGTCATCAACATTGACGAGCGTGCTAACGACAATTAAAGAACCCTTGGGCAAAGGCTTATTCGACTGGCTTAAAAGAGTTTTGGCCGATTGGTAGCTCACTTCAATCAGATCGACATCTTTAGCAGGGTATAGGGCATTGTTGTTATATCCCCCTCGAACACACGCGCTTAACAGTGGAATGAGCAACACTACAGTGAAAATCATTAATTTTTTTTTCATAAAATCTTCCTTAAAATTTCAATTCAACTTAAAGCTGAGCACAGTCCGTTAGGTAATCTTTAAAAAAATAGCCCTTCATCTGTACAGAGCAGACCCGAAATACCCTCTTATTCTAGTACAGAATGAGCATGTAATGACAACACCAGCCTGAATGCTTATACTCACATCCGGCCTTTGGCACCTAAAGGACAGAATCTTTCTAAAATGGAGTAATTAAATGAGTAAACAGATCGTTCTAATTTCAGCATTCTGCGCATTATTTTTCCTTTCTGGCTGTGAGCAGGCCAAAGAGGCAGCATCTAAAGCGGCAGAAGCGACTAAAGAAGCGGTGGAGGTCACTAAAGAAGCAGCATCGGAAGCGGCAGACGCCACCAAAGAAGCAGCATCGGAAGCGGTAGACGCGACTAAAGAAGTCGGTGAAGAGATTGCGGATGAAACTTCACGTGGACTCGATAGACTAAGAGCAAAAAAGAAAGCGCTTGATCCAGCTGAAACAGCTGAAAAGTAATTTTACCTAAGCCACTAAAAGGCCCCTCACTATTCTGTGAGGGGCCTTTTAGTGCGGCATAGAAAATTTATTCGATATCATTTGAGATTACAATTTTCAATGCCTGATCAATTTTCTCAATAGGGGTATAAAAGTGGGGTGAAAATCGAATGCCACCCCCCCGTTTTGCACAAATAACGCCTTTTGCCATAAGAGCTGAATATAGTTTTTCTGTGGAAACAGTTTTGTGCTTAAAAACGACAATACCTGATCGCTGCTCCAACCGGTCAGAGGAAAGTAGTTCGAGCATGTCATTCTGCTTTATTCTAGAAATCAGATGAGCAGCCCTTCGTAGTACTTCTGATTGAACCGTTTCGAGTCCTTGGTCAAGTAATAAACCGAGACTGGCGGATAGGGCATGAATTCCCAGCATGTTGGGGCTACCACACTCAAAACGCCTGGCTGTTTCGGTCTCTTTCCATGGCTTATTGGCATAATCAAAGGTGTTTTCCATCATATGCCAGCCAAACTGCGTGAGTTTTAACTGGTTCCTCGCATTAGGTGAGCTATAAAAGACACCTAACCCCTCTGGACCGAGCATCCATTTATGTCCATCTGCCATAACAAAATCTGCCTGACAATCCTGAACATCAAATTCAAGCGCACCAAGTGTTTGTATCGCATCCACGCAAAATAAAACCCCATGGTTTTTGCAGAACCGTCCAATCTTATTAAGATCTACACGCAAGCCCGATGCAAACTGTACCGAACTTATCGTCAAAAGGCGGGTACGTTCATCAATAAGATCAAAAAGAGCCTCCTCAGGAGAAGAGAAACTAGCCAGGTTTGCCTGCCGCAATTCAACGCCTTGATTTGCAAGAGACTCCCAAACAACGCGATTTGAAGGGAACTCTTCATTACTCGAAACGATATTATCACCGGGCTGCCAATCTAATCCGTAGGCAACAAATGAAAGGGCTTCTGAGGTATTTTTTACGAGTGCAATATCATCGATAGAAGGGGCGTTGATCAAGATGCGTAGTTGTTCGCGCAGCAATCTCTCTTTTTTTAGCCATTGCAGGTAATTCTGCGCACCCGTTTTACAATTCTCATCTGCAAACTGTTTAACAGCTTCCGATGTACTTTTTGGCCAGGGCGCAACAGCGGCGTGATTTAAATAAATTACCGACTGATCCAGGGGAAACTCGACATCAAGATTCATCTACTTTTCCTGTTATTGACTATTTAGGAATATAATCCCACCATTACTGTCTACTTTAAGCGAAGAAAGTCATTTTGAAAAATAACAAACCCTATTTTATTGTTTTCGGTAACGAAAAAGGCGGAACTGGCAAGTCGACTCTGGCAATGCATGTTGCAATTTCAATAGCCGAGCAGGGCAGAAAGATCACTATCATAGATTTGGATGTGCGCCAGAAAAGCATTTTCCGTTACATGGAAAACCGCCAAAAATTTCACAATGGATCTGATATAAAATTGCCGACAGCGGACTATTTTGTCATTAAAACATCAAAGTTGGATAGCATAAAAGCGGCACAGCAGGCAGATCAGGGAGCGTTACTACAGCAGCTGGATAATCTCGCGCCAGACACGGAGTTTGTTTTGATTGATTGCCCGGGAAACAATACCTATTTGTCGAGGCTAGCGCATGCTTTAGCAGACACACTCATCACGCCAATAAACGATAGTTTTGTCGATTTTGATCTACTAGGGGAGGTCAATGCCGATAATTATGAGGTTGGCCGACTAAGCCACTACAGCGAAATGGTTTGGGAAAGCCGTAAGCTTCGTCTAGTTGGTGGGAAAAAACCACTTGACTGGATCGTGACTCGAAACAGACTCTCTTCACTTGACTCGCGCAATAATCGGCGGGTTCATGCAGCATTGACGGCGTTACAGAAAAAGATCATGTTTCGATATGTTCCAGGATTGTCTGAGCGGGTGATTTATCGAGAGCTCTTTCCAAAAGGGCTGACTTTGCTGGATATGAAAAAAGTAGAAACGATGGGTAAAACTCAACCCTCACATATTGCTGCAAGACTTGAATTACGTAATTTGGTTGAATCGCTGAACCTGCCTGAGAAAGCATCATAATGAATGCGTTTTACAAAAACAGCACAACGCTATTTCTTATTTTTATCGCAAAGAGTGGCCCGCAAAACCTGACTGAATCACGGCTATATCTTGTATTGCTGGGAATACCACTGCTGATGGTCGACTCTGTACTGGCCTCAAAAGTGACGGGGATTGATCAGGGGACAATGATTTACTTCAGCGTAATCAGGATCTCGGTTATCTCGGGTGGTATCTGGTTTTGGTTGAGGATAAACGAAGTTACACATCGTTATATTGCTGTAATGATGGCTCTATTTGCCATCGGCCTGGTTGCGCAAATCCTGAAAATGCCATTACTACCTATTACGCCCGATAAGCCAAGGATAATTGCCGCATTTTCCGGTTTTATCCTGCTATGGCAATTTGTTATGTCGGTGCGTGTGCTAAATGCTGCAGTAAAGAAATCTTTTCTTAAAACAGGGCTTTTACTAATTGCTCTTAATCTCGCTGGTTACACTGCTGGGTCAAAAATAATGTCAGCGGTAGTTGGCCATCCAGTCCACATGAAATCTGTTCCACCCTCGACTCATCGGTGATAAAGCGCAGTACGCGCCTACTGCATATTTGGGTGTTCGACAATATTGACCAGTAATTGCTCATAGACAAATCCTAACCAATTGATTTTTATGCTATTAGACAGTCCTATATTTCCCGCTTTCCGCTCGCTTTCGATCTTCTGACTGCACATATACGGTATCCGTGGTCGCCATGCTGGAATGACCGAGATCTTCAGACAAATCTTTTAAGGCCCGGCCACGCTCAATTTCAAGGCTTGCACCTGTATGACGCAGCCAATGCGTCGATACTTCTTTGAATTTTCGGGCTATTTCTTCACCTTGTTGTTTTTTCATCGATTCATATGCTTGATCAAAGACTTCTTGAACAAGACGAGATAGCTGACGTGCTGTCATGCCTCCACTACCACGAAGCTTCTCCACGATGGGATGATTTTCGCCGACTATCGGTAAGCTGCTCATCCCTCGATGCAGGCGGTATCGCTTAAGGTAGGCCATAAAGCTGTGAGGAACTGTAATATCACGTAATTTCCGGCCTTTACCATAGACTTTCAGCCACCAGTTTTTGTTTGCATCCTCCCAAAAGTGGCCCATAGTAGGTATCCAATCGGGACGTTCGGAGAACTCAGAAATTCTTAAAAACAAGGTTTTTAATGCCGCCACTAAGAACAGATTGCGCTCGTACTTAGGGTTATCATCAGCCATCTTTGTTGCAGTTTTTAGCAGAAACAGCCACTGTTCCTCAGAAAGTCGTTTTACCTCCTTAACTTGAGCATCTTTGATGAAGTAGCGGCAATCTTTTTTTGCCAATTGTGCAGGGTTACCTAAACAGTATTCTTCATCCATTAGGTATTTATAAAAAGCAATAATAGCTGTAAATGTCGCCTGTAGGGTCTGTTGTGATGGTCGATATTTTTTCTTATCAGGCTTTGAATTATCACCTTTGGCGACGACTAGGCGAAATGGTAACCAAACTTTATTTTGTACATAAGTACCATCTCCCTGTGGTTGGAATTTCTCATGGTTCGTTAAGCATATCCATGAATGTGGAGGTTTCCAGCAAAAGTCGGCGTATTCCAAAATGTTAGCTTTCCTGAAGCCGTCACAGGTTTGCTCTTTGATTAGAAAGCTCCATAAAAGGAACTTTTCAATCTCTGATCGAAATCGCGTGTAGGTATGCGACGATTTGTTTCGACCGATATAAGAGAGAAACTCTTGCCCCCACAGCCAATTTTGTTTGCGCCAGCTTGGGCCAGACGACAGAAATAATGACAGCTCTGGAAACTCACCGAGTTGAACATCTTTCAGTTCAGTGTATGTGGGGTATAGTGCTACGGGTTTAGTAGGTGTGACCATATTTGGAGCCCAGAAATCATTGTCTGGTGAGTATAGTTACCACCACACTCTATGTCCAATACTAAACAGTGTTAGACATAAAGTGTGGTGCACTCCCGCTATCTGAAACTTCAAGTGCATCCCACTGGTTTAAGCCCAAACAGTGCTTGATTCGGAGTTTTAAAACCAAGAGATTAAAGCGTCATACTTTTGTGGCCTAGATGACCTTTCACGAACTTTAAGCATCCCCCCGTTTAAAGATTGCGTTTTTTCGATATGCTGCTCAGCGCTCTTAACATCACTCCAGCAGTCAAATTCACCACCGAGAATACCTTCAAAAAAGATAATCTCACATGGGCCAGAGGTGGTTAATGCTGGAATGATAAACAGCTCACCAACACTGGGGATTTTGCATTATAACTCAGCGCATTTCTGTTCTTTGGCTGACTGCCTTTCACGTAGATAAGGCTTAATGCTCTCATAGGGCTGACGAGCCATATCAAAAATTATCTGACTCAAAAGTATATTCCACTCTTTTATTTCACGCCCTGCTCTATTGGTAACGATAGTGACATCGTATCCCTGTTTTTTTAGCCCAATCCCCAATTGTAAACCCGCTTGCCAGCTCTGATAATTGTAATAGATCGCATTTTCTTCTCCTCTTTAAATTCTATTTTGTTTTATTAAGTAGTTACCTTGTGACGGCTCCCTTAAAAGGAGCTCTTATCGTCTATTTGCCATATTCTAAGGAAGCCATACTGATGCCAACTGACACAAGCGTTATACCCGCGACTTTATTAATGGCTGTCACCATCCATGCCTTTAACTGCTGTTTGGCTAGCTTTTCGCCCAGTCGGCTAAACAAACTGTAAACGACAATATCCGCAATGAGACAGGTGGTTCCCATAATCACCATTTGAAGAAATATGGGGGCCGATGGATCAATAAATTGTGGTAGTAGTGCCGAGAAGTACATCAGTGCTTTAGGGTTTGCCAGCTGAACCAATATCCCTTGTGAAAACAGCTTTTTCCGACTCATTTCTTTGCTTTTTACACTCACTTTTATTGCGCCCGCTTTACCGAATAGTGCGGTAAAGCCGAGATATAGCAGGTAAGCAACACCAAACCATTTAATGACAGAAAACAATAAACTGGAAGTGAGAATTAAAGAGGCAATGCCGGTGGACGATAACGCAAAAAATATTACGTCCGCACTCGCAACCCCCAATACACCCATAAATGCCTTTTTTGAACTGTTCGAAGCACCTTGCCCTGCAATGGTGATGGCTGCAGGCCCCGGAACCAATATAAGCATCACGGTTGTCGTAAGAAAAATAGTGTACAGAACAATATCCATGTTTAATTCCCCATCTTAAGCTCTAACGGTTGAGCTACGGAGCGATGAGTCCGTTAGCTTGAAGTGTCGGACAAAAATCATTTGTTAGCGACCATTAACCTTTTGGCAAGTAAGGGATTGTACCCGCAATATCCGTATCATCAATAATATGGAGCCTAGTGATACTGCCTGATTGACGAGCTTCTCGGTATTTAGTGTATTCAGGGTCATCTGCAAATGCCTGAACAGCTTCCATAGAAGGAAACTGGATAAGAGCAATTAGCGTTGTATCCAATCCTTCCCCTTCAGCTGTTGTGATGTTGCCGCTACGGGAGAGATATTTGCCCCCATGTCTTTCAACAATGTTGTGGACATTATCTGCATAGTCCGCGAGCCAAAAATCATCTGTTACTTTTATATCTGCTATTACATATACCGTCATGTAGGTTCTCCTGCTATACGCATTTTAATCTTGCTGGATTAGAAGTTTTTGGTAGCCATCAGCCGCAGCGCTGCAGCCGATAGGGTGGTCAGAAAAGCCGCCATGACAAAAGCACTGCTCATCCCCACCCATTGCCAGACGACTCCAAACAGCACCGCTCCAGGTAGCGCCATCAGACCACTGAGTAGGTGATAAAGCCCAAACACGGTTCCTTGCTGATCAACCGGTGCAAAATCACCCAGTAACGCGCGTTCTGCACCCTCACTAAAAGCCAGCGATGCAGCGTACCCCAAAAATAATACCCATATTGTTGAACCACTATTCGGTACACTGGCAAAAGCAATCAGCAGTAAGATACGAGCCGTCCAGCCAATGGACACCACCTGTAACCGCCCATAGTGATCTGACAGGGCACCAGCAGGCCCTGCAACCAATGCTTTAATGCCGCTCGCTGCCGCCCATAACAAGGGCACCCAAACCAATTCAAGGCCGCCTTGGCTGGCCCAAAGAATTAGGAATGCCTCCGGTGTTGCTGCCAGTGCAAGGCCACCTGAAGCCAATACCAATCCCTTGACTCTAAAATCTAACCCTTTCCAATATAATTTAGCCGGAGGGTGTTCGGATTTAACTCTAGCAGGCATTTTAAGACCAAATATTAACAATAGTATAAGCATGCCCCCTGGGATAATCGCTGCCATAAAGACATGCTCCATACTCATCCCCCACTGCAATAAGCCAAAGGCCAATAGAGGGCCAAGCATGCCCCCTGCATGATCTAAGCTTCGTTGAAAACCAAAAGCACGCCCCCGTATCTGTTGATCTGTTGTGGATGCAATTAATGCATCGCGAGGCGCGGTACGAATACCTTTACCCACACGATCCAAAAAGCGTAACAGTAATACCCAGCCCCAGCCTAATGCGAAACCAATTAACGGCCGAGCAGAATTAGAAATGGTATAACCACTTACCACCATTTTTTTAGCACTCCAGCCCCGATCCACCAGCCAGCCAGATAACAATTTTAAAATGCTCGCTGTTGCCTCGGCAAGCCCTTCGACTAAGCCTATAATGGCTGGGCCTGCGCCCAATGTTGCCGTCAGAAAAAGAGGCAGAAGCGGTGTAATCATCTCACTGGCTGTATCATTCAAGAATGAAACCAAGCCAAGAATGATCACTGTTCGAGGTAAAAAGCCTCTCATCAGAAACGCCACTCGATATCGACCGTTCCCAGCCGCTCACGCCCTTCTGCGGTAGGGTATTTATGCGTATCTACATCATCACTAGACTCCATAAGGCTGGCATGAATTCCCCAGTTTTTTTGCTCGTAATGAAGACCCGCAATGACCATTCCTACCAATGGTTCCTTGTCAACGCTGTGGCTATTGCGGAAGCTGTTTCCATCCAGAAAGATATTATGTGCAAAGGCATACCACGTTGCCTGCACGGTCAGCGCTCCGGCATAGGGCACATCGTCTTTGATAAGGTCATGACGCGATAAATCATCGGGCGTTTGATAACCTGACCAATGGCGATCCCTGAGCGATAAACCAGCCCTTCTTTGGTTAGTGTAGGGATCTGCTTGCCCCAGCGTCTAACAAAACCAGGCACATCGTCTAATTTCTCCCAACTGTTCACGACAGCTGACTGTTTCTGTAACGACCAGCCGCTGGAAATCTTGTTATCTTTATTAAAGAAAACATCGTTATCAAATTCGAACCGCCAGGTTGCTGATTCAACTGAATTGGACCTTTCTGTCGCTGATGCTAATCCTATCTGCCCCACCAGAAAGAGGGACATTAAAGCCAACAGACTATTTTTAGTTCTCAAAAAAAGTTATCCAAATTGCCGTTTAAAACGCCAGACACCGAATGAAAATACCACGCTTCCTAGCAAGGTAAGCCCCAGCAATGAATCCCACAAAACAGCCAACCCCGCCCCTTTAAGTAATATTCCATAGGCCATTTCAATGTAGTAATAAAGGGGAGAGAAATACATGGCTTGGCGGATTATTTCCGGCATGGCTTCTGGTGGTGTCCAAGCACCCGACAAAAGAATAATAGGCATCATAATCATGATGACGAGCATGGCAGCTTGAGCTAAATTCCGACTCATCGTTGAAATAAAAAGCCCTAAACCCGACATTGCAAAGGTATAAAGTGCCGTTACCAAAAAAAATAGTGGCAAACTCCCTTTCATGGGAACCTCAAAAACACCGTGAAGAATTAATCCTAGGCTCAATGCTGTTCCTAGCAAAATAACTAAGGTCATGGAAATGACTTTCGGTAACATTATTTGCATCGGTGTTAGCGGTGAAACCAACAATTGTTCGATGGTTCCTCGCTCTTTTTCCCTTACTGCGGCAGCGGCAGGAAGCATCATCGCCAATATCGTAATGACCGTTAACAGTTCTGATATTGACATAAACCAAGCATCTTTCTGGTTGGGGTTGTACCAGACACGGTGACGATCATCGAGCATCGGGATCGTTTCCATACTATCTGCTGTTAAGCCTATTCGTTGAAGCGCAGC
>QNFJ01000042.1 GCA_003646305.1 Gammaproteobacteria bacterium
AGTATCGGGTTGCCGCGTCAATAAATAGCCAGGTCAATGTCCCCTTTATATAGCCCCAAAAATCTTTAAGAGCTTTGGCATCACATCCGTTAATTTTAACGTTTTTACTCTTGCCTACTTCGGAGGCCAACGTTTCAATAGTCTGGTAGGACTTTACTGCAATTCGTTCAGCTTGTTGCCATTCGTTCATGCTGATCGCGAAGCCAAGCAACCGTGGCAGATAGCTGAAGTGTTCAAACAACTTATCTGCCCGTAATATGTGGTTGTGCGCAAACTGATAAAACTCTTCGCGCTGTTCTTTCCATTGGCTGGGCGGTAAATCCCGCGCAAGCGTTTCCACGTGGCGAAGTTGAAGTGACCAGCCCAGGCGACGAATGGTCAGGCCATCTGCTTTTCGTAAGGTATCTGCGCTTTCGCCCACGCTGCCAGCAGCAGAGAGTACTTTTGCTGCCGTTGAGTGCTCTAACTGATCCGGGGATGGCATGAGACGATGTTCACTGGACAGCTCATAAATTTCTTTCTCAATGCTATCCAGTAGGTCGAGTCCAGCTCGCCCTTGCAATACAAACAACTTCTGTTTGTCTGACTGCAATGATATTTTTGTATCGCCTTGAATATCCTTTCCCTGATTGATCTCCCAAATATTGTCATTTCTGGAGTTCTGGAAAACGCAGCTTTTACCCATCCGCGCTTGGAGAAGCAGCATTAGGTCGTGATTATTGGTGATAGTGCCGGTGTCGCGTAGCACGAGAAACATATCATCGACGTAACGGCCGTAATGGATGGGTGATAGGTTTTCAAGGATCAGCCTATCCCACTTGTGTAGTACAGCGTTGGATACTATTCGACTACACGTAAGGCCAATAACCAGGCCGCCACTGATATTGGCTTTCTTACCGCCAACAGACTTGCCGAATGTCGATGCCCCTTCAGCCCAGTTGTTTAGGAAGCGAGCGAGCTGATTAGTGAATTCAATTTCAGGTTTTTCGAGTTTCAGATCAAGTGACTTCAATAGTGCTTCGCCAGCCAGCGCGGTTGGGTCTATAAAGTGATAGTAACTTTTCAGATCGAGTGAAACGGCGATTATATCGCGATCCTTTTCCAGCTCGTCGCGTATCGCATTTAGACCATCACTTCGCCACTTTTGATACGGTTGAAAATAGGGAACGAATGAGCCGATAGAACTGATATGGAACAGCTTGTCTTCATCGGCACTGAAAAGCTCATCATTTCTAATGCGCTTTAGTCTGGCGCCGTAACAGCACTTATCTAGCTTTGCGTCGAATTTGTGGCCGACCATGTTAATCCATAGGGCCGATATGACATGGCTATCTACTGGAAAGTCGCCAACAATTCTGAATTCAGGCGTAATGTTGTAATTTTTGAATAGGCTCTCGACTGCTCTTTCCGGATCAGAAAAATGAACATGGCCATTTTCGGTGCTGTCCGGCTTTTTGTCTGTGGATAGTTTCTTTGGCAGCAGGCGAAAATCACCCAGCAGATCATCATTTGATTCAAAGCCAGCGTCACTTTTCAAGCGTGCTAGTAGATTTTCCAAGTTGGTCAGAAGGTCCTGCTCATATTCCGCAAATTTGATGGCGGTCGGGAAAGTGTTTTCAAAGAAACAATCCGCCTTGGCCTTGCGATAGGCTATAACCAGATCTTCGATGTTAAGCGAATCCCAGCCTTCAAATATTGCTTCATATGACATATGTGATTTTCCCTAATCTAAAGCTTGAACAGAGTTGGCAAGCCTTTTCTCTTGACCAAAGGGTGTTGTATAAAAGCGCTGTTCAATGCCGTAAAGCAAAAGCTTGAGTTCATCATCGGTAGATATTTCAAACTTCTGGTTTGGCTGATCTAAATTAAGTTTCTGCTGACAGTAGTCGTCAATATAACCGAGCAAATTGGCTCTATCATCGGCAGACATGGCTTGAAGAGTAGTCATAGCAAGGCCAATGCGTTTGCGATTTGGTTTTAAAACGCCGTTTACGTTGTAGTCATTGCTCAGCTCAATGAATGATTCATCTAAAAATTGTTCCACTTCAGCGCTAGTTGCTTCTTTGTAAAGTTCATCTATGCCTTTAAAAATACTGGATACGGTTGCCAGATTTCTAAATATCAACGTGTCCGACGCTTTAAAATAAACTGCATCAGGCCGGGCGTTTACCACTAGCCGATTTTTACTATCTTCAAGCTCTGCTGTTTCTCCAAAAATAAGTGTCTTGCGCTTGATAAACAGGCTTGGAGTGATTTTCTGAAAATAAAAATCATCGCCCTGAACAGAAAAAACGTAGGCGATTTTTGGGAATTGGTCTTTTGTTAATTCATCGTAGTCTTTTGAATCAAAGTCCTTATTCAGCAGGTCAATACAAAAGGCCTGTTGACTGAATTGGTTGATTTTAAACCAGGAGTCTTCGTCCAAGTTATGATCAGGGTTGTAGGCTACGCAGGAATTCAAATCAATGGCTACAGCATCAAAAAGCGCTTCATCAGAGATCAACTTGAAGTGCTGCTGCTTCCTCCTTCTCTTAACTCTGGCAAGTATCTGGTCCATCCTTATCCCCGCTCTATAAATGTGTAATTGTTGATTCGATAGGCCAAAGGAATCTGAATTTCGTCTGGCCTTTTGTACTTGTGGCGACTAATCAGAAAAATGGCGGTGCCGTTCTTTGTGGTTATGTTGTAGAACTCATAACCGAACAATAAAAACAGCGGGTTAAAGTACAGAGCCTGCGATAGGAATGTAAAAATGAATAATACGCTGTATACAAACCCAAGCGTTTCCCAGTTTCCTATGCTTAGTGCGACAAAAAAGTACCCCAAGTAACTGGGGAGAAAACTATTGTTTGCATGCTCTATGCTTTTTACCTCGCCAGATTTAAATTCATCTTTACCCAGCTTGGAACTCAGTAAAATACTGGCCCCAGTGGAAAGCACGGGGATAAGAAAATAAAACAGATAAGACACTGCATTCGGAAGCATGCCAGCCCAATTGAACCATTCGACGCCACAGAAAACTTTCCCTAATGTATAGCCATTCTGCACAAGATAGATGATCACCAGAAGTGATGTGGCGTTGAATGTTAGCAGGAGCCGGAACGCAGTGTTTATTATCATTTTACCGTCACCTGGCCGTTCATTAGCATGGGGAGAAGCCAATCTCTCAAAGCTTCGAGATAAACGTTTTCCGTTAAAACAATGTCTCTCTGTTTAAACAGTGAATTACAATGCTGGTCGTATTTTTCAAGTAGCTTCTTTGGTGGTTGGTAAGTTTTAAACCACTTTACACCGTTTAAATCCAAGTGAAGAACCAGAGTTCCAGAGGCATAGTGTTTTATGTACTTGTGGTAACTTTCCGAATTAAATAATTGCTCCAAGTAGGCAGCGCCGAATGTCTTGGAGGATACGCACGCCACATCACAAGAAATTAGAGGCATTTCATCAAAAATGTCGGGGATTACAAATGCCTTACCGATAATATCCGCATTCCTTGTTACGTCAGTAATGGCTATAACCAACCCACCAACAGCTAGTTTACTTTCTGGCTTGAACTTTCCGTTGTAGTATTTGGTGCCTTCCAGCTTGAATTCGCCGGACAATGAAAACGAATTCAGGTTAATGAACGGCACTCCATCATCTTGAATATCGCCGCTCTTGTAAGAAATTCCGCGTTTAAATGTAACATGATCTCCAAACTGACAGTCTCGCCACCCCTCCGGTATTTCCCGCTTCAAGGTTTGGTTATAGACCATTTTTCCGCCGGAGATTTTGTAGGGCTTGCCGTTGGCGTCGGGGAAGTCGAACTGTATAAACCAGTAGTCGTATAGGGTTTTGGCCATGGCTTCTAGTTCGGTGTTGATGTGGTTGTTGAGTTCGATTTTGTCTTCAATTGCAGAAAGTACGTTCGCTATTTTTTCTTGTTCTTCTTTTTCAGGACCATGAAAAGGTATGCTGGATAAGATTCCAGTATTTAAGTTTGGCATTGTCGCGCCTATAGCTTGACTGACAATCCAACTCCGAATTTTTTCGGTACTAAGGTAATTGGTCAAAAATCTAGCGTCGAACTTCTTTCCGGGACGAAGTAATAGGCAGCCCGTGCCACAGAAGTATCCAGCTTCTTTTTCTCGAATTAAGGCTTTTTGCGTAACATCACCTCTTCGGCTGTAAACAATGTCGTTTTCTCTCACGATATATTTTGAAAGGCGCTGTGCATCTTCTTCTGTTATGAGTGCGATATTGGAAAGGTCAACCCTATTATTCTTCATGTTCGCGGGCATTATGCAGGGAATTCCTTGCTGTACATAGTCAGAAGCATGAAGCTGACTACCAAATGGTCCAGTATGAATTTTGCCTCCACCCGCTGCTACTAAACTACCAAGCTTTCCATTGAGTGCATTAGTCATATTTCAACCCCGTCAATTGCTTGTTAATAACTATCTCTAATTTACGGGACTGTTTAAATAATCCATCCAGGTTACTGGTAAAGCCCTGAATTTTTTCGGCAAACTGTTCTGGGGTAATATCGACATATTCGATTTTCACATCGAAATATTGACCTGCGCTTAAACTGTAGTTTTTAGCTTCAATTTCGTCATAGCTGACGGCAACGGAAAAATCCTCAGCAGCCTCTTTGGCATTAAAGGTATCGATAATGCGCTGCTCTTCATCTGGGCTGAGTACGGTTTTCTGATTCTTGCCGTCTTTGATTTTTTCACCCAGTTTTGAGGCATCAATCAGAACCACATTGCCTTTGTTACTGTTATCAATAAACAGAATGGAAACATTAGTGCCTGTGGTGGCGAAAATATTGGAGGGCATTGAAACCACACCCGCGAGCATTTTATTATTTACTAGGTGCGTGCGAATGCCTTTGTCGATACCTGATTGCGCAGTGATAAAGCCGGTAGGCACCACCACAGCCGCTTTTCCACCGGGCTTGAGTGAATGGATGATGTGCTGCAAGAACAGTTGGTAGATTTCCATCTTGTCCTTGGCTTTAGCTTTTATCTTGGGGATCCCTGCAAAGAAACGATCTTTATTTTCTTTGCTTTCCAGCTCATCGCGGAAATCGCTAAAGTCCAACTTAAACGGCGGATTGGAGACGATGTAATCAAAGCGTTTTAAGTCTTTGCCGTCTTTATGGTAGGGGTGTAATACCGTATTACCCTGAATCACATTGGGGATGGAATGCACCAGGTTATTCAGAATCAGGTTAAGTCGCAGCAGGTTTGAGGACTTTTGCGAAATATCCTGTGTATAAATACTGCAACGGTTTTCACCGATAGCGTGAGCAACATTCATCAACAGGGTGCCCGAGCCTGCCGAAGGATCGTAGCAGGCGACATTCTTCACTTTGCCGCGTTTAGCTTTCGGTACCAGAATTTCGGCCATGATTCTTGCTACAGCGTGAGGGGTAAAATACTCAGCGTATTTGCCGCCGGAGTTGCTGTTGTAGTCTTTAATCAGGTATTCAAATATAGTCGCATAGAAGTCGAATTTTTGCGTGAAGATACGCTCGAAGCTGAACTCCACCAGTTTATTGATAATGGCGCGGCAAAAGGCATCGCGCTTGGATTCGTCGGCGATGTACTCGCTAATGCGGTCAAACAACACCACTTTTGCGCCGCCATCAGTTTTTACCGCGAACACATCGTTATTGGTTAGGGCAATATCGCGCAAAGTGTCATCAAACAGCTTGGCAAAATCCGGCGCGTTCTGTTGACTGAACAGATAGCTGATAAAGTGGTGCGGCTTTAATCGCGCGGTATCCCCGCCCATTTGCAACTGGAGCATTTCCAGCTCGTCTTCGCTCATGGCGACCAGCACTTCTTCCCACTTTTCGGATTTGGCGACTTTCTTGTCTATTTTTTTCGCTTCAAAAGCGAATTTGTCATTCAAGAATTTGTATAGAAAAATTTGGGTGATAATTTTAAATTCATTACCGTCGTTACCTAAACCATAGTTGGCGCAAATGCTTTTTAGGCTATCGATCAGCGCTTTTGTTTTGTCTTTAAATTCCTGCTCTACCACGATGTATTTCCCGTATTAAATTCTTTCAAGTATTCGGCGACAACCAGGTGATTGATATAGCGTGAGGCGTCGGCGTTGAGTGGTATGTTTTGCTCGCCTTTGAAGCGATTGATCACCAGGGGCATCATTTGGCGTTCAAAGTAGCTTTCGTTACCCAGTATCTGACTGTTATTCAGTACTTGCTCATCGGCGTCCTGCTTTACCCCGGTGAGGGCTGCAAAGATCTTGCGCTCTGACTCACTGATGTCGCTGTTGCTGTGTTGGCGTTCTTGTAGTCGTTTATGGATGCGGGTGTATTTGGTATCACCCAGATACTTTTGGCGAAGTTGGTTGTTTTGTCGGTTTAGCTCTTTGACGCGTTCGTGGATTTTATTGAGGGCGTCAATGTTGGTCACCATTTCATCCTGTGTGACTTCGCTGAGGTTCTTTTTCTTGAAGAGCCTTTCCAGCTCTTCCTTGAGGCTGACAAACTTTGGGTCTTGCTGGTCAAAATTACTGGCCAGTGCCTCGCGTGTTTGGCGCAGGGTGTTTTTTAGTTTGTCTGCCAGCACCAGTTCTTCTTCACCGACTTTGATGAACTTAAAAATAACGTCTTCAAGGGCGACATTCAGTAAATTGGTGTTATCCGTGCCTTGCTCAATGCTTTCTTTGAGGTTGAGCAGGTCCAGGTGGTTACAGGTTTCCCGATAGAGAATATTCAGCTTGGCGAAGTCCAGCTCATCCAGAATGCTGTACTCACCTTGCAGGCGGATAAGGTTGTAGAGGCTTTTCGCATCTCCCAGCGCTTTTTTCAGTGCCAGGATGGTTTCCCTATCCTGAATCTGGCTGATCTGATCGGTGAAGACCTCGGCATTTTCGATGTCGAAGCGAAACAGTACATCTTTGATGTGTTCGATTTCCTGCTTTATTTCCTCTTGGGATTTGAACAGGTTGGAGTAGTGCTCCATTTCATCGCCGAGCTCTAACTGCAATTCGTCAAAATAGGCTTTGTTGGTCGCGTCGAATTCTTTGCGTATATCGGCAAAGTCCACCACATAGCCGTAGCGGAAATCCTTATAAATACGGTTTACCCGGGTTAAGGCTTGCAGCAAGTTGTGCTTGCGGATAACACGGCCCAGGTAAATTTTCTTTAGCCTTGGTGCGTCAAAGCCAGTGAGCAGCATGTTGAATACGAAAAGAAAGTCGATCTTCCCGGCTTTGAAGTCTTCCACCCAGTTCTTACGCTCTTCCTTGGTGCCTATGTCGTGCAAGATCAGCGCTGCGCTCTTGGCCTTGTTGTCCTGCTTCGCTTTGGCTGCATAGCTGTCTGGTTTGGCTGCGGCAATCAGTGCTTGAGCGGAATCCTTGAGTTCATAGGGTGAGCTGGCGGTTTGTGCGTAGACGCCATTGAAGATGTCGAACATCTGCTTGGCTTGGTTTGCGCTATCACAGATCACCATGCCGCCTATGGTGGCATCATTCAGAGCGCCCCGGCTTTTTTCAAAGTCGGTGATGATGTAATCGAGCATGGGCTCGACAAAGCTCGGGTGGGCGTAGATGAGCTTACGATCCACGTCACCCATTTTGACTTCTACTTCATCCAGGGCTTGTTGCAGTACCATCCTATAGTTGGTGGCGATCTCTTCTCGGATTAGGCGTAGGGTGTAGCCGTCGGCAATGGATGCGTTGTAATACTACTTGTGGATGTATTCGCCGAACAGCACTCGGGAATTGTAATCGTCGCCTAACAGTGGCGTGCCGGTGAGACCAATTTTGATGGCATTGGTGTCTGACTGGCTCAAATTCGCCAGAAAGCTGCCTTTAGGGTTGTAGCTGCGGTGAACCTCATCCAGAAAGTACACGCGCTGGATAGCAACATCGTAGTCCTTGGTCGAGACGATATCCGGATCGTCTTTAAATTTCTGGATGTTCACCACCGTGATTTCAGGCTTGCCAGAATGGTTATGGATAACCTGCGTTGCTTTAATGTCACGGGTAAAGGCTTCACGGGAGCTTACGGTGTGTACAGTCAGGCCGCGAGCGGTGAATTCCCGCTGCGCTTGTTGCAGCAAGTCCAGCCGATCGACAATGAAATAGAATTTGGGAATGACCTTCCGCTTCTGGAAGTAATCGGTCAGAAAGCGAACGTTATAGAAAGCCAGCGCTGTCTTACCGCTGCCTTGGGTGTGCCAGATGATGCCCTTTTTAACGCCTTCATTGAGTTTATTTTCGATAGCTTTAGTGGCGAATAGCTGCGGATAACGCATGATGTGCTTTTGTAGACCGTCAGTCTCTGACACATAGGCGAGCGCATAACCCAGGATAAACGCTAGCCGGTCTCTGCTGAGCAGGGATGTGCAAATGCTGTTGGTTGGTCGATTCGGGTCTTTATTGACAATGAATTCGGGATTGCTGCGAATGACTTCCAGGTTGGTGTCCTTCAACACCTTAAGTTCATCTTCATCCGCTAGCGGCTTGAGCAGTGCCGTAAGGTTCAGGATTTCTTCTTCACGGAAGTAATTGAAGACCGGTTTATGGTAGGAACTGCTGGCGTAGAATGCGCCCTGAACAGGTTCCGGGTCGCCGTCGTCGTACTCCATATTGTTGGAGAAAATCATGAATTGGGTGATATTAGCAAAGCGCTTGAACTTGGGGTTCTGGAAGCGTTTGTTGATGCGATCTCGCTCCGCCAGTATGCCTTCACGGTTATTCGGTTTTTTCACTTCGATAAAAATCAGCGGCATGCCGTTGATCAGCAGAGTGACGTCTGGTCGAAACTCTTCATCGCCATTCTGGCAGGTTAGTTCGGTAACGACGTGAAAGCTGTTGTTGTTGAAATTCTCGAAATCGATCAATTTGGTATTTGAGCGGTCAGTTAGCCGTTCAAAGAAGGCGCGCCCCAGATCTTCATTATCAAGTTCCAGCTTGATGTCTTCGAGCAAGCGGGTGATGTTTTCTGGTTCAAGGCCGGGGTTTATTTTTGCAATGGCGGTAGTAAAAAGTTCTGGGAATATATTGGTGCTTAAATCCCAGCGTTGATCTTTGAGTGATAAATAGCGGTAGCCCAATCTCATCAAGTGAAGAATTGTAGGAATTTTTACACGGGTATCTTCATTAAATTTCATTTATACGCCTGTTTTATTTGGCATGCGGCTACAACTAAACATCTGTGCTACCTATACAAATCAATTTAATGAGCGGGTGTACCATGTCGCTCTTCCTTTTCCGTGCCTTTGGATAAGAGCGGCATTCACCAACTCCCGTAATCTAACTTTAAGCGTATTTTGGTTTGCTCCGGTTAATTCAACCGGCCTCTTTCCAGAGCACATCATCTATATTTTTAAAAGTTTGTTCAAACATCTATCGTTTTCGTTCTATACACATAAGCGTTTTTCATATAATCGCCGTATTACTTTTTAACTAAAATTTTCTATTGCCAGAGTGTATTCATCGGTACCGCATAACAATTGTCTTGAGTCAGCGGCAAGGTGTTACTGCCACAATAGAGTAAGATGCCACCCTGAAAACGCTTACCTGCCTGAGCGGCTAAACGGGCCAGACCTGCACTGTCTTTTGGGTTGATACTGGCTGCTTTTTTTACTTCTACCCCCCAAAGCTGTTGGCCACGTTCTATCACCAGGTCAACTTCTACCTGGTCTTTATCGCGGTAATGGCTGAATTTAAAATCACTGCCTATCCAGCTGGCCTGACAAATAAGCTGCTGAACGACAAAACTTTCTAATACAGGGCCAAAATTGCTTTTATGGTTATTCCAGTCGTCGATTTTCAACCCGCTGAGTGTCGTCGCAAGGCCGGAATCAATAACGTGTACTTTGGGTGTTTTCACTAATCGTTTGGACTGGTTACGATGCCAGGCGGGAAGTCTGCGCACTAAAAACAGGCGCTCAAGTATGCTCAAGTATTTTTCAGTGGTCTCCCGGGTCATTTTTAACTCATTAGCCATGCTACTGACATTGAGTAAAGTGCCTGTCCGGTAGGCCAGCATTTCCATCAAGGCGAGCATTTCATCTTCATCCCGAATGGCCGCAATATCTTTAACATCGCGCTGAATAATGGCATTCAGATATTGCCGATGCCATTGTCTGGCTCTGGCAGCCGAGCGAGTATTCGGTTCTGGGTAGCCACCCTGGCATACAGCTTCAGCGACACCCTCAATAACACTCTGCTCTCCAATGATTTGCGGCGCTATTTTTCCGCTAATCAAAGAGCTAAGCAGGGAGTTTTCATTGCGATGCTTCTCTTGTTCCGTTAATGGAAACAGGTTTAATACTTCAACTCTCCCTGCCAGGGATTCTTGCACCTTTGGTAATAGCAACAGATTCGCCGAACCTGTCAGCAGAAAGCGACCAGGTGTTCTGCGCTGATCAACAGCAGCCTTGATCGCTGGTAATAATTCAGGTGCTCGCTGCACCTCATCTAAAATCACTTGTTCTGGCAAGCCCTGAATAAACCCAGTAGGGTCTTGTTGCGCAGTGTTCAGTAGTGTGCTGTCGTCAAAGCTGATGTAGGAATAATTAGGGCAGTATTCCCTGGCTAATGTGGTTTTACCCACTTGGCGTGGCCCTAGTAAACAGACGACCGGAGTATCGCTTAGTGCTTCCAGCAGCAGTGGGGCGATAACTCTTGGGAATAAGGATTTAGCCATAACGTCCAAATGCTGGTTATGTTGTCGTCTAATTGACTGCTATATTACCGTCTAATTGCTTGGTTTAAAAGGGCGCTAAGTGAAATACTTAAATTCTAGCGTGTCGATCACATCGACACATCAGGCTGTTATGTCGATATAATTGAAATACATCGATACAAGTAAAACATATAGTTATAGATTTAAATCAAGTCCTCTCCTGCCTTCGCTCCTATTGACACCACATCAGCACCATCACGCACCGCTTCGAGATAGTCAGCCCAGCGCTGCATCATTGTGGTTCTCTCAGATAAATAGATCGACCGGTTATAGGCTCTAGAAGTGGCTGTGCCCGTTAGATGAGCCAACTGAGCTTCAATGACCTCTGGTTTCCAGCCCTGCTCATGTAAGATAGTGGATGCCGTAGCTCTGAACCCATGAGCCGACATCACATCAGCAGAATAGCCGAGTTTTCTCAGCAGGTTGGTCATGACGTTTTTAGATAGTGGCTTGCCAGAATCGCGCTCATTTGGGAATACATACGATGAATAACCTGTTATCTCTTGAACTGCCTGTAAGTGCCCGATGACTTGATCAGCCAGGGGAACCAGATGTTCCCTACCGCGCTTCATATCTTCAGCAGGAATGACTAGTATTTTTTGATCAAAGTCGATGTAATCCCACCGCAGGTTTCTAATTTCTCCAGGTCTCAGGAATAACCTGGGAATGAGCTTCAACGCCTCAGCAGTGCAGTAGCTGCCTAAGTCTGAATTATCGATATCACGGATCAATTGACCTAAATCCTTAGATCGAGTAATTGCCGCACGATGTTCAACCTTCGGCATGGGTTTAAGAATATCGCTAAGGGGTAAACCTTGAGCTGGATTATTACGTGTAAACCGGTGAGCCAGTGCATAACCGAAAATACGGTTGATCACCGAGAGTATAACGGGAGCTTTGCGAGGATGACCTCCTTTCTCAATTGACAGCATCACTTCCGTAATATGCCCTTGATCGATAGCATCAACCGACAGCTTACCGATAGACTTCAACTCTTGCTCGATCCATCGTTTTACCTTCTTTGCGTGATCAGAAGACCACGAGGACTCTTGCTGTTCCCACCAGGCTAATGCAATGATTTTGAATGTTCGCTCTACTGCGACAGTTTCACGCTTTCTGGAGCGCCGCTCTGCTGTAGGGTTAATACCCTGCACCAAGAGAGCACGGGCCTGGGCAGCCAGGTTTCGAGCTTCAATGAGGGGTATCGTGGGGTACTGACCTAAAGCCAGTTCCTGGTACTTCCCAGCGTACCGATAACGCATACGCCAAAGCTTGGAAGAATTGCTTTTTACTAATAAAAACAATCCATTACCGTCACTCTTCTTAATTTGACTCCGCCCTTCTGGACAGGTCAGCTTCTTTACTTCCATTGCTGTTAATGCCATCAAACCACCTCATGAGGGGTATCGATAGGGGGATCAATGAGGGGTATCGACGGTAAAACAACTAAATATTCAAACATGTGATTCAGCCGATACCCCTCATTAAACCCTAAATACCCTGCTATTTACTGGGACAGTATAGGACTAAACAAGACGAGCAGGCAATAAAAAAGCCCGCAAACACTCGGCTTGCGGGCCTTCTTGAGACTTACTAGGTTTTAAGCAGCTTGCTTACATCATACCGCCCATGCCGCCCATGCCACCCATGCCGCCCATATCAGGCATGCCACCACCAGCAGCACCAGCACCCTCTTCAACCGACTCGGCAATCA
>QNFJ01000043.1 GCA_003646305.1 Gammaproteobacteria bacterium
ACTGAGCAAACGCTGCCAATTCACGATACTGAGCCAAATCAAGACGAATACCACCACCTAACTTCTTGATGATCTTAGTTTGAGCTGCACCACCTACACGTGATACAGAAAGACCCGCATTAACCGCTGGACGAATACCGGCGTTAAATAGATCTGTTTCTAAGAAAATCTGCCCATCCGTAATCGAGATTACGTTTGTTGGTACGAAAGCAGATACATCACCCGCCTGGGTTTCAATAATTGGCAAAGCGGTCAAAGAACCTGTTTTACCTTTTACTTTTCCGCCCGTTAATTTCTCGACTTCAGCTTCGTTGATTCTCGCTGCACGTTCTAACAATCTTGAGTGCAAGTAGAAAACGTCACCTGGGTATGCTTCACGACCTGGTGGACGACGTAGCAATAGTGAAACCTGCCTGTATGCCCATGCTTGTTTAGTCAGATCATCATATACGATCAGTGCATCTTCGCCTTTATCACGAAAATACTCACCCATCGCACAACCAGAGTAAGGAGCAAGAAACTGCATCGCTGCAGATTCAGATGCTGATGCAACAACAACGATGGTGTGAGCCAACGCGCCATTCTCTTCAAGCTTCTTAACAACACTCGCAATTGAAGACTGCTTCTGACCAATCGCCACATAAACACAGGTAATGCCCGTGCCTTTCTGGTTGATGATGGCATCAATAGCAATCGCAGTTTTACCGGTCTGCCTATCACCAATAATTAACTCACGCTGGCCACGACCAACCGGGATCATTGAGTCAACTGACTTAAGACCTGTTTGCACTGGCTGATCAACTGACTTACGCGCGATTACGCCTGGCGCAATCTTCTCTACAGGAGAGCTAAGCTCAGTTTCAACAGGACCTTTGCCATCAATCGGATTACCTAATGTATCGACAACACGACCTAAGAGCGCTTCACCAACAGGAACTTCCATAATCTTGCCAGTACACTTTACAGTGTCACCTTCAGATAGATGCTCATATGATCCCAAAACTACTGCGCCTACTGAATCTCTTTCGAGGTTCAATACCATGCCGTAGGTATTACCAGGAAGCTCAAGCATCTCACCCTGCATAGCATCTTCTAAGCCATGAATCAGGATAATCCCATCGGTAACCGCAACAATGGTTCCCTCTGATTTTGCTTCAACATTTAAATCAAAACTTTCGATCTTCTTCTTTATCAGATCACTGATTTCTGATGGATTTAATTGCATTTCTTTTCTCTCTCTAGCTTTAGAGTTGCTTAGCTAACTGTTCAATCTGACCACTCACCGAGCCATCAATCACTTTATCGCCAGCCCGTATAATGATCCCGCCAATCAAGGAGCTATCCTCTTCGACCGTAAGCCTGATTTCTTTGCCAAACTGCTTGGCCAATGTTTTAGAAAGCTTTTCCTGCTCTTTCTTATCCATTGGGAACGCTGATGTCACACCGACAGCAAGGTAACCCTCACCATCTGATCGATATTGCTCATACAGCTCGGCAATGCTGCCAACCAAATTTAGTCGCTTGTTCTCCGAAAGAACTTTTACAAAAGCAACGCCTTCTTTATTCAGTTTTTCACTACAGATATCGAGTAGCAAAGCAATAAAACGCTCATTACCAACCCGAGGATTACGCGCTGCTCTTGAAATATCTTGATCCGCCATCACTAAAGAAAGCATCTCCAACATTTCAGACCATTTTTGAGCCCCGCCTTGTTCCTTCGCTATCTTATAGACCGCTTCGGCATAAGGGCGTGCAAGTTCCGCTAGCTCAGCCATTACGCTTGACCTAACTGCTTGCTAACGCTGTTAATGATTTCTTTGTGTTTGCTGGCGTCAATTTCCTTTTTAAGAATTTGCTCTGCCGCTTGAATCGCCAACGCACCAACTTGCTTGCTTAGCGCTTCACGAACACTATTAACTTCTTGCTCGATCTCTGCCTGGGCTAGCTCTTTCACCTTACTGGCTTCAACAACTGCTTTTTCTTTTGCCGCTTCGACCGCTTCATTACCACGCACATTGGCAAGACTTACAATTCCTTTCGCCTCTTCACGAGCCTCATGAATTACAGACTTTGCCCGCTTTTCTGCGAGCTCATGCTCTTTATGCCCACGTTCCGCAGCTGAAAGGCCTTCCGCGATCTTCTGTTTGCGCTCTTCTAAAGCGCTCATGATTGGTGGCCACACAAACTTCATGCAGAACCAGACAAACATAAAGAACGCGATAGTTTCGCCAATCAGGGTTGCATTTATATTCATACCTGCACCTATCCTCGCTTGATTATGTAGTTAAGTTTGCTTTATCCAGCGACAGCAAACAGAACGTACATAGCAATACCTACAGCAATCATAGGTACCGCATCAACCAGTCCCATTACAATAAAGAACTGTGTGCGAAGCATTGGGATTAATTCAGGCTGACGAGCAGCGCCTTCTAGAAATCGGCCACCGAGGATGCCGATACCTACAGCAGCACCCAGAGCACCAAGACCCATCATAAGGGCACCAGCGATATACAACAAGCCAGTTACTTCTTCCATTACTATCTCCTGTTAAGGTTTTATTAAAATACAGCTTAAGTTAAAAATTAATTAATGACTCTCTTCATGCGCCATACTCAGATAGACAATTGTTAGTGTCATAAAAATAAACGCCTGCAAAAGTACTATCAAAATATGGAAAATTGCCCAAGGTAGCGCTAAAGTCCACTGGATGCCCAACGGCAGTAGCGCAATCAGGATAAAGATCATTTCGCCTGCATACATATTACCAAACAGACGTAGCGCAAGTGAAATAGGCTTAGCGATTAAACTCACACCCTCTAAAAACAGATTAAAAGGCATCAAGAATTTTGGGAACGGATGGAAGCAAAGCTCACCCATAAACCCACCCAGGCCTTTCATTTTCACACTGTAGTAAAGAATCAACGCAAACACACCCAGCGCCATCGCAAATGTGAGATTTGGATCTGTTGTTGGAACAACCTTTAGATAAGGAATCCCCACCATCCCCGCCAGATGCGGCAGGTAGTCAACCGGAATAAGATCCATTGTGTTCATCAGGATAATCCAGATGAATATTGTTAGCGCAAGCGGTGCGATCAGTGGGTTATTCCCGCCACTAAACGACTCTTTCACACTATTATCAACATATTCTACAACCCATTCAACAAAATTCTGAAGCCCCGAAGGCACTCCAGCTGTTGCCTGCTTAGCCGCTTTATTGAAGAAATAGAGAAATAAAACACCGAGCCCCACCGAGAAAAATAGCGTATCAATGTTCAGTGCCCAGAAACCCATTTCCTTAGCCTGCTCCGCCCCATGAGCAATGCCCCAGCTGCCGTCTGCATGCTGGCCAAATGTTAAATTCTGAAGGTGGTGCCTAATAAACTCTGAAGAGGTAAGGTTTTCACTCGCCATTTTATCCAGCTCTCAAATTTGACTCTTTAATCCGCCAAGGAAAAATCCAACTTGGCCCGCAATCAGTCCCGCTATCATTGGCAAAATCGCCAGCTTGAGCACCACGATGCCCAGGCCAAATAACAAGACCGTATATAAAAATCTTTCTATCGCCCCTAGATAGAGATACAGCACAGCGTGACTCTTCCCTTTGGTGACCGCATCAACAGACCGGCTCACTCTCCACGCTAAAATACCCGTGCCTAGAATCGTTGAAAACCCACCAAAAGCAACTGATAGCGCCTGGTAAGCTCCATTTTGATTCCAGATCAACACAACTGTCATTGTGATTGCTATTGCTACAACCTGAGCCCATAGCACTGATCCGACACCTTTCTTTTTCACCCTCTTTTTACCCTTACAAAATGAATATTGGGCTACAAAGATTTTGAATTATACCCATAAAGAAAATCATCGTCAATTCAGTGGATATGCTCTAGCAATCCTTCCAGCTCATCTAGACTTGAGTATTCAACAACTATTTTTCCATTCCCTTTTACATTGTGTTTTATGATCGTTTTTGCCCCAAGTTTCCCTGATAGCTCGTCCTGCAACTGAATGATATCTGGATCCATTTTTGTGCTTTTGGGGTGAGCCGGCTCACCGGACAGAAGCTCTCTGACCAATTTCTCCGTTGCCCGAACCGTCATGTTTTTTTGCGCAACCTTTCTGGCTGCCTGACATTGCTCCTCACCGCTCAATGCAAGGAGCGCTCTGGCATGACCCATTTCAAGACGTGCCTTGTCCAGCAAGGACTTCACTTCTGCCTCAAGCTCTAGAAGTCGCAACAAATTTGTTACCGTTGTTCTCGATTTACCAACCGCATCAGCCACCTGCTGATGAGTCATTTTAAATTCTTTTAATAACCTCTGAAGTGCCTCCGCCTCTTCCAGTGGGTTAAGATCTTCTCGCTGAATATTTTCAACCAGTGACATTGCCATCGCAGCCTGGTCTGGGACGTCCCGAATAACGACCGGTACTTCGCTCAAGCCCGCGAGTTGCGCTGCTCGCCAACGCCGCTCTCCGGCAATTATCTCGTACTTTTCTCTGGCTATTTTTCGTACAACGATTGGCTGAACCAGCCCCTGTGCACTGATCGAGTCAGCCAGCTCCTGAAGCCGCTCAGCATCCATCTCTCTACGAGGTTGATACTTCCCTCGCTGCAAAAGCTCGATAGCCAGCTTTTGCATGGTGCTATCATCACCATCTGCACTAACATCAACTCCACCCAGTAGCGCATCAAGCCCTCTTCCTAAACCACGTTTCTTTGCTTTCATTTTTCAGTTCACATCAATTTGTTTTTCTTTTTTCGCGCCTCTTTTTCATCTCGCCTCACCATTTCACTAGCAAGCGCGAGATAGGCGAGGGCACCTTTCGAGGATTTATCATATTTTATGACCGGCAGCCCGTGGCTTGGTGCCTCTGCTAACCGTATATTGCGAGGAATTACTGTTCTAAAGAGACGGTCTTCAAAGTGGTTAACGAGCTGATTGGACACCTCTCTTGTTAGCCGACTTCGAGGATCGTACATTGTCCGCAGCAACCCCTCTAAATTGAGTTTCGGATTGACACTTTTTCTGACCTGGCTAAGCGTATCAAGTAATGCCGAAAGCCCTTCCAGGGCATAGTATTCACACTGCATTGGAATTAAAACGCTATCTGCCGCGACCAATGCATTTAGAGTTAGTAAGTTTAGTGATGGAGGGCAATCTATCAGAATATATTCATAACCGGCTCTCCCTGCCTCCAGTGCATTTGCTAATCGCTGCTCTCGTTCCTCAACACCCATTAACTCCACTTCGGCTGCAGTCAGGTCCGCATTGCTTGCGATTAAGTCAAAACCTAAAGCTTCTGGGGAAAGTACCGCTTCGCTAAATCTTATATCATCAAGAAGTAAGCTACAGGAGGAGTATTTGACATCATTTTTTTCAATGCCACAGCCCATTGTCGCATTCCCTTGAGGATCAAGATCCACAAGCAGCACACTGTGTTGGGTTGCCGCTAAAGAGGCGGCCAGATTGACACTTGTTGTCGTCTTACCAACACCTCCCTTCTGGTTGGTAATCGCAATTATTTTTCCCATATTCCTAATATCTGCTAAGCCGGTAGGCGTACTTTCACGAGGCACCGCTCTGCATCGACACCGGGTACGGTTAATTCAATTACCTCTTCTATTTGCACCTCTTCAGGCAACGCCCCTTGCTCTTGCTCATTGAGCCGCCCCTTCATTGCCAGTAAGAGCCCCCCCTTTACCGCCAAGTGTGCAGTGCCAGCGAGCATATCAGAAAGTGACGCAAATGCACGTGAAATGATGGCATCGAAGAGTTCAGTGGGATGAAAATCCTCGACACGAGAATGAATAATTACAACATTTTTTAAACCCAGCTCAAGAACAGCTTGCTGAATAAAACGGGTCTTTTTCCCATTACTGTCCAGCAATACAAAATGCTGATCAGGGCAGACTAGTGCCAGTGGAATACCTGGCAACCCCGCACCTGTGCCTACATCTAGAAAATTATTTCCAGAAAGAAAAGGCGTCACTGCCAGGCTATCTAAGAGGTGCAAATCGACCATCTGCTCCGGATCTCGAATCGCTGAAAGGTTGTAAACTTTATTCCATTTATCGAGCAACGTGACAAACTGGATCAATTTCCCAATAGTTTCCTCATCCACCGGAAGATCCAGTTGAGCTAATCCATCTGATAACCTCTTTTTCAGGCTCGAAGTCATGCGCTTTTTTTCTTAAGATATATAAGTAAGAGGGAGATCGCGGCGGGTGTTATTCCCGGTATTCTGGATGCCTGCCCCAAAGTTTCTGGAATCTGCTTTTTTAACTTTTCACAGACCTCCAACGAGAGCCCAGTCACGTTATTGTAATCAAATTTGTCTGGCAACCTTAAATCATCATAGCGCTGTGTCCGGGCAATCTCTTTTATCTGCCGCTCGATGTAGCCAGCATATTTTGCCTGAATCGCTACCTGCTCGACGACACTATCATCCACTTCACTTTCTAACATTTCTGAAAAAGGCTTTAACTGCTCAGCTGTCACTTCTGGACGGCGCAATAGGTCAAGTAAGTTAGCCTCACGAGTCAGTGGAGACTTAAGAAATTCGCTCGCCCTCAATGCATCTTCCGTCTCGGCCCTAAGCCAGTTTTTTGCCAGGGATTCCTGAAGAGCGTTAATCGCGTGCGCTTTTTTTTCAAAAAACTGCCATTGCTCATCACCAACCAGACCCAGTTCTCGCCCTTTTGGTGTCAGCCGCAAGTCGGCATTATCTTCGCGTAAAAGCAGCCGGTATTCGGCACGACTTGTGAACATTCTGTACGGCTCCAACGTTCCCCGAGTCACCAGGTCATCAATCATCACACCAATATAGGCTTCGTTGCGACGGGGAGACCAGGGCTCTAGCTCCAAAACCTGACGTGCCGCATTTAATCCGGCAATAAGCCCTTGTGCTGCCGCCTCCTCGTAACCCGTTGTGCCATTAATCTGTCCGGCAAAAAATAGTCCCGGCATATGCTTGGTTTCAAGGGAGGCCTTTAGATCTCTTGGATCAAAGAAGTCATATTCAATCGCATAACCTGGACGAACGATATGGGCTTTTTCAAACCCCAACATAGATCTGACAAAACGCTGCTGAATATCAAACGGCAAACTCGTTGAGATTCCATTGGGGTAAACTTCGTGCGTATCAAGCCCTTCTGGTTCAACAAAAATCTGGTGTGATTCCCTATCGCTGAAACGGACAACTTTATCTTCTATCGATGGGCAGTAACGTGGCCCAACGCCCTCAATAATGCCGGTATACATCGGCGAACGATCCATTCCCGAGCGAATGATGTCGTGTGTTTCCATGTTAGTGCGGGTGATATGGCAAGCGACCTGGCGAGGATGGTGGCTCGCCTGCCCCTGAAATGAAAACAGTGGGGTAGGGGTGTCACCCGGCTGCTCGGTTAAAACACTATAATCAATCGTTCGCCCATCAATTCTGGGTGGGGTACCGGTCTTGAGCCGGTCAACCCGAAAAGGAAGCTCTCTTAACCTCTCAGCTAGTGCGTTAGAAGGCGCATCACCCGCGCGCCCCCCTTCATAGTTTTCCATACCAATATGAATCCGCCCACCCAGAAAAGTCCCTGCTGTTAACACAACCGTGCGTGCGCGGAACCGAAGCCCCATCTGGGTGACTACCCCAACAACTTTTCCGTTCTCAACAATCAAATCTGAAGCCATTTGCTGAAAAAGAGAGAGGTTTGGCTGGTTTTCCAGCGCCTTTCGGACCACTTTCTTATACAACGAACGATCCGCCTGAGCCCGAGTTGCCCGTACAGCAGGTCCTTTGCTCGCATTCAGAATTCTAAACTGGATGCCCGCACGATCAGTCGCTTTCGCCATTAAACCACCTAGCGCATCGATCTCTTTAACCAGATGCCCCTTACCGATACCACCGATCGCAGGGTTACAACTCATTTGGCCTAACGTATCAATATTCTGCGTAAGCAGGAGTGTCTCTACACCCATTCGTGCGGAAGCCATCGCCGCCTCTGTGCCCGCATGGCCACCACCAATAACGATTACGCCAAACTCTCTTTCCAGTTCCAATGTAATTATCCAATATAAAACAGTCGGTTATTTTAAGTTAACTCGCTAGTTCCAACAACTCTTACAGCTTTTCTCAGTACAACAACATGTGACCCTGTTCACACTAAGTTCAACTGTTTTCGCTACGCTTAAACAACATTAGCGGACAGAAAGTCCCTTAAAAGGTAGTAAGAACTTTTGGACAACTTACACACAGGGCCGTAATAATGGTTACAGCAGTAAACTCACTAAAAATTATGGACAGCAGAACAAATTGCACACGCCTAATTGAAACCGCCTCAAAAGTTGTTTTAGGAAAAGAGCATGAGATAAAACTAGCCCTTTGCTGTCTTTTGGCAGAAGGCCATTTGCTAATCGAGGATTTACCCGGTGTCGGTAAAACAACGCTCTCTCATACACTGGCAAAATTGCTTGGGCTCGATTTCAGACGTATTCAGTTTACTAGCGATCTGATGCCCTCTGATATTCTGGGGTATTCACAATTTGACCCCCGAACAAAATTACTTAATTTTCAGCCGGGACCCGTCTTTACCCAACTCATTCTTGCTGATGAAATTAACCGCGCATCGCCCAAAACCCAAAGTGCCTTACTCGAGACCATGGAAGAGAAGCAGGTAACTGTTGAAGGCAAATCCTGGCCGCTGCCTAGCCCGTTCTTTGTGATCGCTACCCAAAACCCTTTTAGCCAAATCGGCACTTTCCCTCTGCCTGAATCACAACTAGACCGTTTTCTAATGTGTCTACAGCTAGGATATCCAAATGCTGAAGCCGAACGCAATCTTCTTTTAAATACCGATCGAAGTGCTCTTTTGGAGCTCCTCCCTGTTCGCCTAAATTCAGATGAGCTGAAGGACGCTCAAAATGAGGTGGCTCAGACGCATGTATCGGAGGCTCTACTTGACTACCTACAAGCAATTATCCGCTTTACGCGGGAACACACCGGTTACACGACGGGGCTATCACCAAGAGCAGGGGTAGCACTGTTACGCGCATCAAAAGCGTGGGCCTGGCTGGACAACCGCGATGCCGTTCTCCCCGAAGATATACAGGCGGTACTCCTGCCCGTTGCGGCTCACCGACTGCGTGCTGATCCAACCCAAAGCCGCGAACAAATTATCGACCCGATCCTGAAAGACGTTGCAATCCCTGCGTAACACTTTAACGCTTAAGGAGCGACTTCACCCCAGCCGTTTTATAAGGGGTGAAAAAGCAACGCATAGACCAATAACCCTTAACCACCGGCAGATTTTTATATTACCGAGCGGGCAGGGACTCTTTTTTGCAATCATGCTTTCACTCATGCTGATTGTCTCTCTTAACTACAATATTAGCCTCGGTTTTGCGCTCACTTTTTTGCTCGGCAGTCTTTCTGTGGTCTCTATCTTCCACTGTTTTCAAAACCTTGCTGGGCTCAATTTTCAGGTTAAATCGATAAACCCTGTTTTTGCTGGAGAACCAACTACTATCAATGTCCAGCTCATTAATCATTCACGTACCAGATGGGCGATTATGCTCTCAAAAGCGCGCAATAAAGAGCCGAACGCTAAAAGAAATATTACTGCAAATGAAACGGTTATCTTGCCACTTTGCATTGAGGGGGAAGGGCGTGGGCGTCACACAGTCGGTACACTCACGCTCTCTACACAGTTCCCTTTGGGTCTCTTTCGTGCCTGGTCACCTATTAATAGCAGTCAGGAATTCCTTGTTTACCCAAAACCATCCAAAACTTTAATCCCTTTTCAATACAGCCCGTCTTATCATGCTCAAAATCTCTCTTTGCTCAAAACAGGTGATGAAGACTTTTCTGGCTTAGCCGACTACAGAGCTGGAGATCCTATCAAACGAATTGACTGGAAAGCCACGGCAAAAGAGCGGGGGGTTTTCGTCAAACAGTTTGAGGAGGGCTCAACAACCGAAGTTACTTTAGATTGGGAAAAAGTGCCTGGGCCAACTGCTGAAGAAAAACTCAGCCAACTTTGCCGGCAAATCCTTGAGGCTGAAAACAGTTCTATTCATTATGGCCTTATTCTACCTGGGCTCTCTATTCCACCGGCTTCTGGCCCCGCTCATTACAAGGCAACACTCAAACAGCTAGCTCTTTTTCAGTCATGAAGAGGACCGTTGCAAACCCACGCACCGTTCAGTGGCTAAGCTTACTCTCTGCTCTTGTTGTTTTACCCCACGCATTGAACCTGTCGCCCCCCTTTCTTCTCTTCTTTACACTCCTCTCAAGTTGGCGATATCTTGGGGGTTCGAAACCCCAATGGTTGCCAAATCGTTGGTTACTATTTGGCTTCACTTTATTCGGAATCGCTCTGACATTTTTTGAAGCAGGTACTCTTTTTGGCCACACAGCAAGTGTTGGCCTGCTGGTTACGATGCTTGCTTTAAAGTTACTGGAGTTGAAAACAGTCCGGGACTTTTATTTAGTTATTTTCCTCTGCTTTTTCACTACCCTGACTCACTTTATTTTTGACCAATCCATGCTCTTGGCGGGTTATCTATTTTTAACCACCTTCGCCCTCATTGCACTTCTAATCTATCAAAATCTGGCTTCATCCCGCTTTACTGATGCTCTACAGTTAACCTCTAAACTCATTTTTCAGGCACTTCCCGTTATGGTGCTGTTGTTTCTTTTCTTTCCCAGGATCAGTGCGCCTCTCTGGAGTTTGCCCGATGATTCATCCGCCTCATCCGGGGGGTTAAGTCCAATTATGGAGCCGGGCTCCATTGGCCGGCTCAGCCTTTCTGGCAAAACCGCTTTTCGAGTCACTTTCGAAGGAGAACTACCTCCACCCGTTCAGCGATATTGGCGTAGCCAGGTTTTCTGGAAAGCATCTGACAACGGGCGGCGATGGGTATTATCTCCCCTAAATCGTTGGCAAAAGCCTTCTGAAACCACCGTCTCAGGTCCGTCGTATCGTTACTCTGTAATGCTAGAGCCGCACCAACAAAACCGCTTAGTTGCGCTGGATCTTCCCAGCCAGTCAAGTTATCCAGGAAGCGCTATTAATAGTGATTACCTGCTTATTTCAGCCAACAAGATCTCAAAAACCACCCGTTATTCGGTCATCTCAAGACCAAATTACAATACTGGCCTGCTTTCTAAAGAAGAGCGCTCTTTAGGTTTGCACCTCCCTGAAGAGGTCAGCGATAAAATTAGCGCCTTAGTCTCTAAGTGGAGATCAAAGGGAAATGATCCCGCATTAATCGCCGAGCAGGCCCTTCAGTATTTTCGCACACAACCTTTTAGCTACACGCTCAATCCATCACGACTACTAAGCCAACAACCTATAGATGAATTTCTTTTCAATAGCCAACAAGGTTTTTGTGAGCACTATGCAACGGCTTTTGTTTATCTAATGCGAGCAGCTGGAATTCCAGCCAGAATTATTGCAGGCTATCAGGGCGGAGAATATAACCCCGTTGGTAATTTTCTAGAGGTTCGCCAGGCCGATGCTCACGCCTGGTCTGAAATCTGGTTAAAGAATAAAGGCTGGGTACGAATTGACCCAACCGCAGCTGTTGCACCAGAGCGGGTAGAGCTTGGAATTAATTTTCGCGATCAGCTATCCAGTCACGAAGTACGATTTGCCTTCCACCCATCTAGTGCGTTTATAAAGCTTGGGCTATCCATCCGTCACCTTCTAAACAGCCTGGATTACAACTGGCAAACCTGGGTATTAGGCTATTCCTTTGAAAAACAGATCCGCTTTCTCACCCAGCTCGGCTTTTCTGGCCTACTCAGCGAGCTTTTATGGATTGTTTCAAGCGGCTCGCTATTATTCTTTGCACTTATCGCCTTTGTTATTCTTCGTCAGCGGAAAAAAGAACATGACAAAGTTGCACGCCTTTATCTACATTACTGCGAAAAGCTAGCGGCAAAGGGGATTAAACGACACCCTTCCGAGCCCGCATCCATTTTTTCTAAACGCGCAATCGCACAATTTCCAACCCTGGAAAAAGAGGTGAAACTCATTACCGAAACCTATCAGCGGCTTCGCTATGAAAAGTCCAGCCACCCTAATGATCTACTGTTCTTTCAACAAATGATCCGACGTTTCTAGCTCTAACCGCTTGAAAAACTGTCTTTTCTCTTGACGAATCCCTCTAATATGCGAAACTTTCGCCATAATAACCTTTTATATTGACCCAACTTAGACCTTAACTATGACTAAAACTAAACATTCTTTTGCTGTTCTCATCCTCTCTCTTTTGTTTCTTTCTACG
>QNFJ01000044.1 GCA_003646305.1 Gammaproteobacteria bacterium
CGCCCTTCTACGGGTATGGGGCGTCCTTCTAGTCGACAAATGAGCCGTCCTTCGAGAATGCCGAGAGGTGGAGGAGGTCGTCGGCGCTAAGGTTTATGCTGCCTGTTTCCTGTTTGTCATACGGATTCATTCTGTTGAGGAAATTCCCGTGCACGGCTACCTCATGAGCGATATTATGGGCGGTGATGACTCCATGGCATATGACAACTACAACGAAGGATAAATAGCTGATGACACAAGAACTTCAAAATATCGAAACACCGTTTTTAGAGGGAATTAAAAAGAACACCGGGACAGTCATTTTCATGGGTGTAATAATTATGTTAATGGGTTTTTTTGCGATGGGTGCACCGCTCATTGCGGGCATTTCACTGGCGATGATGGTTGGGGTTGTTTTGGTTGTTGGTGGTGTTGGCCAGCTAGTTTTTGCGATGAAAACGGGTAAGAGTATTCTTGCTTTTATTTTGGGCCTCCTGACATTGGTTATTGGTGCTCACATGGTTACTCATCCGGGGGCTGCTTTGGCATCATTAACCATTTTTCTGGCTGCATATCTGGTTGTTTCCGGAATTTTCGAAGTTTTTATGGCTTCTCAGGTTCGACCCGCTAAAGGTTGGGTCTGGATGTTGTTCAGTGGCATTATTTCGTTGATGCTTGGAATGATGATCTGGAATCAGTTTCCATTGTCAGGTGCCTGGGCTGTGGGAATTATCCTTGGTGTCAGGCTATTTTTTAGCGGCTGGACCTTAATCATGTTTGGGTTGGCAGCGCGATCTTTTAGCAGAGAAATATAATCGAAAACTAATATTGTAGGAGAGCACTGTTTTATATGGAGTCTTTACGTGGAAAGTTTTAAAAGGATTCCTTGAATCATGCTAGAAGAGAGTCGCCATTACTCAGAAACAATAAAAGAATCTCTGCTTGAGGGCTTGGAAGAGCTCTCTGTTCAAAGAGTAACAACCAGCTAGTCGAGTATATAAAAATGAGCGAAAAATATTTAATTGTCGGTGGTGTAGCCGGCGGAGCCTCCGCGGCAGCCAGATTAAGAAGATTGGGTGAAGAAGATCAAATTATTATGTTTGAAAAGGGGCCGAACGTATCGTTTTCAAACTGTTGTTTGCCTTATCATTTGAGTGGTCAGATTAAAAAACCTGAACATCTTATATTGATGAATCCTGAGAAATTCGCTGGACAATACAATATTGATGCACGGGTTAATAGTGAAGTGTTATCCATTGATAGGGCGAGCAAAGAGGTTGAAGTCAAGAATCTTATTAGCGGTGAAATTTATAAAGAGTCTTACGATAAGCTGATTTTATCGCCTGGAGCCTATCCTATCGTGCCTCCCATTCCGGGTATCGAAAAGGCAAATGTTTTTACGATAAGAAATGTGGTGGATATCGATAAACTCAATACGTTTATTCATCAGACCAACCCCTCAAGAATTACCGTGATCGGTGGTGGTTTTATTGGGATCGAAGTGATGGAGAATCTGGTTGAGGCTGGCCGTGAGGTCTCTTTGGTTGAGGCGTTACCACAAGTATTGAACCAGTTTGATTATGAGATGGTGCAGATCCTTCAAAAAGAGATCATAGACAGTGGTGTTGAGCTGATTGTAGGGGACAGAGTTACTGCATTCGATACGAATAAGGTGATATTGGAGTCAGGTAAGGAGATTGTTTCAGAAGTTATTGTCATGTCGATCGGCATCAAGCCTGAAGTAGATTTAGCTGTACAAGCAGGGCTTGAGTTAGGAAAAACTGGCGCGATTAAAGTCGATCCAAACTTTAAGACGAATGATCCCGATATCTATGCTGTTGGCGATGCCATTGAAGTCTATAATATTTTGACTCAGGATGATTTTAAGCTGTCACTGGCAGGCCCTGCTTTAAAGCAGGCTCGCTCGGTTGCTGATCATATCCACGGTAATGTCATAAACAACAGTGGCTATATCGGTTCTTCCGTCGTCAAGGTTTTTGGTTTTAATGCTGCCGCGACAGGGCTTAATGAAAAAGCGCTAGCTAGTCTTAATATTGACTACGACTGGGTACAAATAATCCCTAAAGACAAAGTAGGCATCATGCCTGATGCGGAAGAGCTTGGCTTTAAGGTGATCTTTGAAAAGCCAACTGGGAGAGTGCTGGGCGCTCAGGCCATCGGTCGTGGCAATGTCGATAAACGTATTGATGTCATTGCGACGGCGATTAAGTTTGGTGCAACTGTGCACAACCTGCGGGATCTTGAACTCTGTTATGCGCCTCCATTTGGCACAGGTAAGGATGCCGTAAATTTTGCCGGCTATGTTGCGTCCAATCTTCTGCATGGTTCATTTAAGCAAGTTTCAATGAGTCAAGTCCGTGATTTAGTCGAGCAGAATGCCTACATCCTTGATGTTCGCGAAATGGATGAATATGAAGCGGGTCATGTTAAAAGCGCAAAGGTTATTCCGCTGTCACAACTGCGTGATAGGTATGAGGAGATTCCTCGTGATGTGCCCGTTTATATTCATTGCCGTTCCGGGCAGCGCTCGTACAATGCTGTGTTGACACTACAGGCAAAGGGATATACTCAGGTGTTTAATGTTTCTGGTGGTTTTGTAGGCATCTGTGCCTACGAGTACTTCAACGATAAGATAAAAGGTAGGACGCCTATTGTTACAGAGTACGGCCTAAAGTAATTGTTCGGCCTAAAGTGTCTGATTTTGTAGGGCAGGTTGATTCCCTACCCTATATTTTGTTGTGGTTGTTAAAGCACCACTGGCGTCATAGATGCTATACAAGCGGCGTTTTGACCCACATTAAGCTAGAACTATTTTTTTAAGATAGATGAAAGAGATCATTGAAATAGTATTTAATGCATCTATGTTTGCCTTTGCAGCAGGGAGCATGATTACAGTAGGCTTGGGATTGGCGCTTTCACAACTCATTGAACCATTTAAAAATATAAGGATGGTGGTTCTTTCACTCATATCTAATTTCCTAGTAGTGCCCCTTTTCGCCCTTGGTTTAGTGTGGGTCATTCCAGTTTCTGAGGGAGTGCGAATAGGAATAATACTTCTTTCTATAACAGGTGGAGCACCATTTATCCCGATGATCGTGGCCACTGCAAAAGGCCGTGTTGGTAGTGCGGTAGGGCTTATGCTATTGCTGCTGGTCACCACAATCTTTTATATTCCTATCATAGTGCCATTTGTACTACCTGATGCGGTGATAAGCTCAGCGGATATTGCCGCATCACTAATGTATTCAATGCTAATTCCATTAGCTCTCGCACTTCTGGTTAAGGCATATTTCCCAACCATTGCATCTCGCGTTCTTCCGATTTTCGCACAATTGACAAATGTTTCGATATTTCTGGTAATTATTACTTTGGTCTATTTGTATACAGAGGTGATTATTTCAGCCGCACATGCTTTGCCAATAGCTACTTTGTTCTTTATTGGTTCGATGGCTATAGGGTACTTTACAGGAGGAAAAAACCGCCATACACGTATCGTACTGTCAGCAGGCACAGGGCTTCGCAATACCCCTGTTGCTATGCTAGTAGCCAGTCAGCACCTTCCTGAACAGCCGATGGCCACCATTGTGCCGTTACTTGTCGCCGTTATAGGTTTATTAATATTATTTCCATTAGCTAAAAGGGTGGGGAACTTAGCAACTAAATAATGCAGGATCTCCGAAATATTTTCTTGTTAATTTGCAAAAATATCAGCTTATGACATCACGTGCTTGTTTAGTTTTTGTGGCAGAGTAATCAATGCATTGAGGCGACTTGCTACAGTTTTAATCTTAAAAAAATCTTAGATCGATCGAGTGCAAAGTTGATGCAGTTTAGCAAGGTCCCCGGCATAAAAAGTAGGTATGTGCCTCAATATTTTGGCCTGGAAAAGTCGGAATTTCTTCTCACTACTTCACAGACCAACTAAAAAATAATGAACAATTCACTTAAGCAAAAGAAAACTGTCAGGAATGTGGCATCACCACCGATTGTTTATCCTTAGCTGATTGATAATAATCAATCGAGTGGCCTCTTAATGCTGAGAAAATTAAGGCTCGTCTTGGGCTTTTTTTTAAATGAGGGTGCCAGCGTAATGGCCTGTTTTTTTTGGAGGAGGCTTGGAGAGCTTGTTTTTAGCTCTTGAGAAAGAGACTTCCCTGTGAGTAATGGGGGGGGATACAATAGACTTTTTTCTAATCAATACTTCCTTGATTAGGGGGTGTAGTTAACCTGAACAGCTGTAATTTTACAAATAGTACGATAGTTTCCTATCGTGCCGAGAAGGCTAAATAATCAAAGGATATTCTTATGAAACAGGGCAAGAGCAGACAGAATTCAACGCAGGATGCGGTGGGAAGTATTCCGGCAATCGGTGAAATGGTCGACTACTGGACCGATGCTTGGCAGCGCACGAGCATATTTCTGGATGTGATGCGGAAACGGGACGATCAGGCACGTGAACACGCAGCTAATCCTGTTCCCAATGTGTTGAATTTTGAGGCGGAGCTGGTCAGCGATGGGCGCACATTTGACCGCCCGGTGAATTATCTTCTGGTTCGAATTATACCTCAGGAAGGGGTCGAAATTGATCCTGCAAAACGGCCTTTTGTTGTTATCGATCCCCGTGCTGGGCATGGCCCCGGCATCGGTGGATTTAAGGCTGATAGTGAGATCGGGGTCGCGATGAAGGCGGGACATCCCTGCTATTTTGTTGGTTTTCTGCCACAACCGATACCTGGTCAGACGATTATGGATATTGCTCTAGCCGAGGCGATATTTCTTGAAGCTGTTATAGCTCGGCATTCGGAAGTCGATGAAAAGCCTTGTGTAATTGGCAACTGCCAGGCGGGATGGGCGGTAATGATCCTTGCTTCGCTTCGGCCAGAGCTTTTTGGGCCAATCATTATTGCCGGCTCGCCACTGTCCTACTGGGCGGGTGTGCATGGTGCTAACCCGATGCGCTATAGCGGCGGCCTGCTAGGCGGAAGCTGGTTGACTGCGATGACTGGTGATCTGGGTAATGGCAAGTTTGACGGCACGCATCTGGTGAAGAACTTTGAAGATCAGAACCCCGCCAACACGCTGTGGAGCAAAAATTACAACCTCTATTCAAATGTCGATACCGAGGAGCAACGCTATCTTGGCTTCGAGCGTTGGTGGGGCGGGCATGTCTCGCTTAATGCTGAGGAAATGCAATTCATCGTTGACGAACTTTTCGTTGGCAACAAGCTGGCAGCGGGAGGAATCCACACTGACGACGGGGTTCCGGTCGACATGCGCAATATCACGACACCCATCGTTGTATTTTGTTCCAAAGGCGACAACATCACCCCGCCGCAGCAGGCGCTGGGCTGGATTCTGGATCTTTATGATGATGTTGATGAGATACGCGCTTACGGTCAGACTATCGTCTATACAGTACATGAAACCGTGGGTCACCTTGGTATTTTTGTCTCTGCTGGTGTGGCACGTAAAGAGCATGGTGAGTTTGCCAGCAATATCGACTTGATTGATGTGCTGCCATCGGGTCTTTACGAGGCGGTACTAGAGCCGAAAGATGATGCAGTAAATAACCCTGATCTTGTAAATGGCGAATGGGTTACGCGGTTTGAACCGCGTGTGCTGGATGATATTCGAGCCATGGGTGGTAACAGCCTCGAGGATGATCGCTGCTTTGAGGCGGCAGCGAAGGTTTCAGAAATCAACCTCTCACTCTATCGTGCCTTTGCACAGCCAGTGGTGCGAGCGATGACGACGACAGCAATGGCCGAGGCATCCCGGCATCTGCCCCCGCTCAAGCTAAAAGACGGGCTTTTCTCTCCTGCCAGCCCGGTCAGCTCTTGGCTCAGTGACTCTGCGAAACATGCTCGTGAAAACCGTAAACCTGTGGCCGAGGATAACCCGTTCCTGAAAATGCAGGAGCAGGTTTCGCAGATGATTGTCAGTAATCTTGACAGCTGGCAAAAAGCGAAAGAAAAAATGGCCGAAAAGACATTCTATGCAATCTATGGGTCGCCGGAATTGCAAGCTGTACTTGGTGTCGATCAAAACCCGAGCTGTTCACCGAGCAAGGCGGCAAAAAACCCGTCGCACCAGGCTCAGGTTGCGGCACGCATAGTTGCCCTGAAAGAGGCCATGACCGAAGGTGGTCTTGCCGAGGGGCTGGCTCGAGCATTACTTTATGTGGCAATGGCGCGCGCTGGCATCGACGAGCGAGGATTTGAAGCGATCAGGCGCATGCGCAAGCTTCGGGTGGGTTCACCGAAGATGACGATTGCCGAGTTCAAGAAGCTGATTCGCGAGCAGAATAACATGCTGGTGATCGACGAAGAGGCTGCCGTCGCCGCAATTCCTGGCCTGATTCCGGTGGCTCCGAAAGAGCGACAGGCCGCTTTCGAGGTTTTGCTGGATATCCTTAAGTCTCCAGGCGAGGTCACTGGGGTCGCCGCAACTCGGCTGAGTCATATAGCGGATATTCTTGATGTCGCATGGCAGTCATCAGGTCAGCCTACGGTGAAGGAACGTGCGGCACCGAAAAAGAGGCAAGCCAGACGGACGAGCCCTGCAGCTAAACATGGCGCGGGTGGCGATAAATGAGTTTGCTTTCGGGTGAGGCCAATACCATTACATACTGAGACAGATAAGGAATAACCGATGCTAGATAAGGGACAAGGCACTATGTCCGAGACTGCGAACTCGCCCTCCAAATATGATCGTGTGATTGCAAGAGCGCAGGAATGCGGCTCGCCCGTGACGATTGTTGCCCACCCCTGCGAAGAGACTGCGCTTAGAGGCGCATCTGAGGCCGCTAGGCAAGGGCTGATTGTTCCGGTTCTGGTCGGGCCTGTGGCCACGATTCAGTCCGTTGCAGCGGAACACGACATTGATATCACAGGCTATGAAATCGTGGATGTACCTCACAGTCATGCCGCTGCGGCGCGAGCGGTACAAATGATCCGTGAGGGGCGCGGTGAAGTTTTGATGAAAGGCAGCCTGCATACGGATGAATTGATGCGCGAAGTCACAGCTTCGGCCACGGGGCTCAGGACCGAGCGGCGGATCAGCCATGTCTTTGTGATGGACGTGCTCGGTCATGCGGACACGCTTTTTATCACGGATGCGGCGATCAACATATTTCCTAACCTCGAAACCAAGCGCGACATTATTCAGAATGCGATAGATCTGCACAACGGCATCGGGCTGGGCGAACCACGCGTGGCGATCCTGTCGGCAGTTGAAACGGTGATGACGAGTATCCCGTCGACTATTGAGGCGGCCGCACTTTGCAAAATGGCTGACCGCGGCCAGATCACCGGAGCAAAACTCGATGGGCCTCTCGCCTTTGACAACGCGATTAATCTGGAAGCCGCAAGGATCAAGGGTATCCATTCTGAGGTTGCCGGACAGGCACAGATTCTTGTGGTACCGGATCTGGAAGCCGGTAACATGCTTGCTAAGAACCTGATTTTTCTGGCCGGGGCAGATGCTGCCGGAGTCGTGCTTGGGGCGCGGGTGCCGATTGTGCTGACGTCTCGGGCCGATTCTGTGCGTGCGCGTCTTGCCTCTTGTGCTGTCGCGGTACTTGATGCGGTGGCTCGACGCCAGAATGTGCTGGTTGCAACGGTGTAAGCTCGTGATGGATGCAATCCTTGTTATTAATGCGGGCTCATCAAGCCTGAAATTCCAGATATTCAGTGTTGTGGGTGATAATCTTACACGTCAGGTTAGGGGCCAGATCGACGGTATCGGAGTGCGGCCAAAGCTGCGCGCCGCCGGGGTTGAAAACGAGATACTTATCAATCGGAGCTTTGCGCCGGAAGTAGTGCCTGATCTGCCCAGTGCGATCACTGAAACGCGAAGGTGGCTGAGAACGCTGGGGGATTTCCAGTTTCGCGCAATTGGTCATCGCGTCGTTCACGGTGGGCCACACTATGGTGGGCCTGTCCTGATCGACACTGATGTACTGAGTCGACTCGCCTCGTATCAGGATCTCGCACCGTTGCATCAGCCTAACAATCTGGCGCCGATCCAGCTGGCAATGGAGATTGCCCCTGATGTGCCGCAAGTTGCCTGTTTTGACACTGCATTTCACCGTGATCACGGGGAGCTTGCCGACAGCTATGCTCTTCCACGTTCGTTTTACGATGAAGGTGTGCGGCGTTATGGCTTTCATGGACTGTCTTATGAATACATTGCGGAACGTCTTCGCGAAATCGCACCAGAGGCCGCCGCGGGCAGGAGCATCGTCGCGCATCTGGGTAGCGGTGCATCAATGTGCGCGCTTACTGACGGGCGTAGTGTCGAGAGCACGATGGGATTCACTGCACTAGACGGGCTACCGATGGGCACCCGGCCGGGGCAGCTTGATCCAGGCGTGGTGCTGCACCTAATTACTGCCAAAGGGATGAGTGCTGATGCGGTGTCGGATCTGCTCTATCGGGAGTCCGGTCTCAAGGCTCTCTCGGGCCTGTCGAGCGACATGCGCGACCTGCTGGACAGTGATAATCCACGTGCAGGTTTTGCAATCGATTATTTCATCCAGCGTTCCGGGATGATGGCGGGAATGCTCGCCGCTGCGCTCGGCGGCCTGGATGCTTTCGTCTTTACGGCTGGGGTCGGTGAGAATTCGGCCACAATCCGGGCGCGTATTGCAGCAAAGCTTAGCTGGCTCGGTGCCGAGATCGACCATGCGGCGAACGAAGCAGGGGCGAGTTGCATTTCCACACCTGGAAGCCGCATTGCGCTGTTTGTCATTCCTACGGACGAGGAACAGGTTATCGCACGTCATACACTCGCCATCGTCGGTAAGAACGGTTAAATCTGCGGTTCGTCGGCGCCCTTTCAGAAACTGCACCGGTTTTATCGATGCTGAGAGTTTTTCCGTCAAAGCAGGCTCAGGGTTTCGTTATTATTGCTACCAATATTGGCAGCGGGACTTTGTGCGGAGACAGGGTGAAACCTCAGAGATTATGATATTCGCTCGTATTGTTGCTCGATGAGATCGGCCGGGAAGATGAGCCGTTTGAAGTGGGCTAGGGGTGAGCAAGGCTTAAATGGAGTGGGTTTGAATGATCAAAGTCAAACTGTTACGGTCGTGGTGATTTTTTTAAATTGGAGTGAGTCGTTATGCCCATAAAATTTAGTTCGGAAGCCGATTTGGCTGTTTTAAGGATTTCTGGAAAGCTTGTAAAAAAGGAGTTCGATCAGGCTCTTGGCCAATGTAAGGCGCTTATTGAGGGCAACAGGAAGATTAAAATACTTGCCGTGCTTGAAAATTTTTCCGGTTGGGAAAGTGCTGATGGCTGGGATGATATGAGTTTTGCCGATGAGAACGACCGGTATATTCATAAGTTTGCTTTAGTGGTCGATGCCAAGTGGCATGATATGGCGTACGCCTTTACAGCAAAAGATTTGCGTTCTATACCAATAGAGTTCTTTGACGGGAATCAGGAGGCTGCCGCGAGGGCGTGGCTTAACGCTTAGGGTAGTGTTCACCCCACCCGATCCAGTAACAGATTGCCAGTATTATCTACTTTGCACTTCCAGCCCGAGCCAATATAGGTTGTCGCAACTTTCTCAGTAACTATTGCGGGGCCGTGGAACTCATCTCCTGAGAGTAGTTTTTCTCTTTCGTAAACGGGCATCAATCCCTTCGCAGGTATTAATGCTTTTCCTCGTCTTTTTAGGGGGGTTAGTGTTGGCTGGGGCATTTCGCCTGAAACGGCCAGGCGAAGATTGACCAGTTCAATCGGTAAATCTAGTGAATGACCATATCGAGCCTGGTGCAGTTTATGGAATTGCGATTGAATTTGCGCTAATGGCCCAGTAGGGATTTTGAGTGTATAAGACTGGCCGAGATAACGAAGATCCATCGCCCGTTCTCGCCTGATTTTCTCTGACGACACCCCTTCGGTAGCGAGCGCATCACACCCTGCATTTTCCATGTTGAGAAAAAGTGTCTCGACCTCGGCCCAGTCCATTTTTTCTAGCAATCCCGTTAATGTATGCGAAAATTGTCTTGAGCGAGGCGCGGCAATCATTCCAAAAGCAGATAAGACGCCACCATGAATGGGTACAATGGCGGAGTTCATTTCTAACGCTTCAGCTAGTGCGCAAACATGTAATCCACCAGCGCCACCAAAGGAGGCAAGCCTGAAGTGTCGCGGGTCGACGCCGCGTTGAACGGAGATGACTCTTAGGGCGCGTGCCATATGTTCGTTGGCAATCTGGACAATCCCTTCTGCTGCTTCTTCGGTGCTATAGCCTAGTTCTTCGGCGATTTTACCGACGGCGCAATGGGCAGCCTCTTTATCGAGAGTCATACTTCCACCCAAGAAATGCTCGGGGAGCAGTCGTCCCAGGACAACATTGGCATCCGTTACGGTCGCTTTTTCCCCACCTTTTCCGTAGCAGGCTGGTCCCGGAAGGGCGCCGGCGGATTCGGGGCCGACAGATAACAGTCCACCTCCATCAATGCTGGCGATTGAGCCGCCACCTGCGCCGATGGTGTGCATATCAACCATTGGTACGGCAACAGGGTAGCCTGCTATTTTACCTTCATTGGTTAAGGGGATTTCTCCATCAATGAGGGCAACATCGGTGGAGGTTCCACCCATATCAAAGGTTAGTAGATGATGATGTCCTGCTAGTTCTCCAACCCTCAGCGCTCCGACAAGGCCGCCGGCTGGACCTGACAGCAACATATTAACCGCCTGTTGTCCTGCCTGATCGGCTCTGATTGTCCCGCCTGAGCTTTGCATAACAGAAACGGATTCAGCTTCAATCTCGTTGCATAATCGCGCCAGATAACCATTTACTAAGGGCCCTACATAACTGTTTAGCCACGTGGCGATACCCCGTTCATATTCTTTGTATTCGGGCAGAACAGCTGAAGACCGACTAATGAACAGGTTTTCTGGCAAGGCCGCTTCAATCTCTTTTTCGGCGCGATCATCCAGAAAGGAAAAGAGCAAGTTGATGGCAACCGATTCAGGCGCTAGTTGCTCTACCTGCCCACAAAGCATCTTTAAATCTTTCTGGGACAAAGGGTCGAGAATTTCACCTTCAGCAGATAATCGCCCACCTGTTTCGATACAAAGTGATTCTGGAATGGGTGGTGGAGCGGGTTGTGGGCATAGGTTATATAGTTCTTTTCTTGCTTGGCGACCGATTGTAAGAAGGTCTTTAAAACCCCGGTTGGTGATAAAGAGCGTTTTTACCCCTTTACTTTCTAACAGTGCGTTGGTGGCAACGGTTGAGCCATGTACAACGCGTAGCCTGTTATCGGTTATCCCCAGCTCCTTGATTCCTTGTAAAATCGCTTTTTCTGGCGAGTCAGGCGTCGAAAGAACTTTATGGACTCGCAACGAATTGCCATCAAATAAAACAAAATCGGTAAATGTTCCACCGGTATCAACACCCAGAAGCATCTTTTTTCCTGTCTCAAAGCGGCAAAATGTATCACAATAGAAAGAACTGTACAGATGGCATTTTCAACATGACTGTTATTTCTATTAAAAATCAGACCATTGCGCTGGCCGCACTTCATCAAGCTGCTGCACTTGTTCAGGAGGTTGCCACTCGAGGCACCGCCGATCAGGATCAACTGGCAACTTGCGTTGGCTCCATTCTAAAAATAGATTCGGATAGTGCCATATCTATCTACGGCTCGACGGACAACCTGCATCTAGGACTTGAAAAGCTAGAGCAGCAGCTCTCAGGGCGAAATAACCTGGATCCCATGTTGATGCGTTACACAACTGCATTAATCTATCTAGAGGCGGCGTTATCCAAACTCCCTGATATGCAGAAAACCATCACGGCAGGTATCGAGAAGACAATCTCTCAGACAGAGATGTTTCCCCTCCTTCACGAAAATATCATCGCAAGTCTGGGTGATATTTACGAGAATACAATCAGCACCCTTCAGCCCCGCGTAATTGTTAATGGTGAAGAGGTTTATCTCACTACGCCACATAACAAAAATAAAATACGGGCGCTTCTTCTTTCCGGTATACGGGCGGCTCTTCTCTGGCGTCAGTGTGGCGGTAGCCGATGGAAAATAATTTTCCAGCGTAAGAAAATTACGAACACC
>QNFJ01000045.1 GCA_003646305.1 Gammaproteobacteria bacterium
AGCTAATAGCAAGAATGACAGCGCTATTTTAGATGAGGTCACCGCGTTATTGATTGAAGTTAAAAGCGGTTGGGATGCAATTCCAGAAAGCTATCGAAAATAATAATAAATGATTGTTGTTGTGTGTTTCAGATTCAAGAGGTGCGAAAGGTGAGAAAAGACTTTCAGAAAATTACCTCGTTAAGCGGCCAAATGCTGATTAAAGCAAGAAATTCAGAATGGGATGACTTGCTAGAAATAGAAAGCGAGCGCAGTGCGTTAATGGCCGCTTTTTTTTCGAAACCATTAGCGGGTTTGGCTAAGCATTACGTGGCAGAAGGAATTCGTCTTATTCTTGAGACAGATAGGGAAGTTATGGAGTTGAGTGCAGCTCGACGGAAAGTGTTACGGTCTTCATTAAGCAAGATGGGGAAAGGCAGGAATGCCGTTCAAGCGTACGCTACATCAGTTTAAAAGGGTTCTGTTTTAAGCTCGATTCAAAATCAACTCTAATACCAGCTTGCTGCCAAAGTAGGCAAGCATCAAAACCATAAACCCACTCAGTGTCCAGCGCACAGCAGTCAGCCCTCGCCAGCCATGTCGCACCCGTCCCCAGAGTAAGACGGTAAAAATAACCCACGCTGTAATTGAAAGTGCCGTCTTGTGTACAAGGTGTTGTGCAAAGATACTATCGAGATAAAGATAGCCGCTGAGTAACGATAACGTCAGCAAAATCCAGCCGGCCCAAATCATCTGAAAGAGAAAAGACTCCATTGTTTGAAGGGGCGGTAGGCTTCTGAAAAAACGATGCGGAGAGTGATTTCTGAGTTGCCACTCTTGTATGTAAAGCAAAATAGCCTGTACAGCCGCAATGGCTAGCAGGCAGTAGGCAATAATGGATGAGAGAACATGGCTTTTCATTCCTGCAGTCGCATTGGCCAGAATATGCACTTGGTCAGGTGCAAGAAGATTGAGTACGATGGCAAAGGCTGCGGATGGGAAAATAACAATCCCAAGACTTTCAATAGGGCGTGTCAGGGCGCTTAAAAACACCAGTACAGAGATGACAAGAGTAACAAGTGATCCAACCTGAAAGAGGCTGAAGTTGATTCCGCTATCACCCCACATATTGCTATTTACCATAGCTAAAGTATGGAGTGTTATGGCGGTAAGAATGAGTGCCAGTATCTGGCCTCGTGGTTGCTGCTCGGTCGATCGCATCTGCTTAAAAATTACAAATGCGGTGGCCAGGTATGCTAATGAGGCGCTACTGCTTAAGAGTGTTGCGAGCATCTGGTTAGCCTGTTTCTGACAAGTGGTAAGGGGTAAGCAGGGTTAAGACTGTTGAAGTATACCTGCGGATTGGCTCTTGCAGCTATTTTCTCATCATATTTTCCTAAATATATTCAGGTAAGGCAGGTGCTCGGTATGATCTATAGCGGGTTGTCTGGCATAATGTTCGCTCTTCTTTGGGCGTCCGCGCTTTCAACTTAAAAAATTAAGGGTTGGTTTCATCATGTTTGACAATCTTACCGAACGATTAGGGCAGTCACTTAAGAGTATTCGTGGCCAGGCGCGACTGAGTGAAGAGAATATCAAAGAGGCGATGCGTGAGGTGCGCATGGCTCTGCTGGAAGCAGATGTTGCGTTACCGGTTGTGAGGGAGTTTATCAGCCGAGTTAAAGAACGTGCGCAGGGCCAGGAGGTTATAAAAAGCCTAACACCTGGACAGGCGTTGGTGAAAGTTGTTCAAGATGAACTCGTTACTGTAATGGGTGAGGCGAATGAGACGCTGAACCTGGCAGCCACACCACCCGCTGTAATTATGATGGCGGGTCTGCAGGGAGCGGGTAAAACAACAACAGTCGCTAAACTGTCTAAATTTCTCGCTGATAATGAGAAAAAGAAGGTGATGGTGGTTAGTGCGGACGTTTATCGTCCAGCGGCTATTGATCAGCTTCAGACGCTGGCTGCAGAAGTTGGTGCTGAGTTTTTTCCAAGTGACCCTTCACAAAATCCGCTGAGCATCGTGAAGGGGGCAATCTCTGAAGCTAAAACACGTTTTATGGACGTGTTAATCATCGATACAGCGGGTCGCCTGCATGTTGATGAGGAGATGATGAACGAGATTAGTCAGCTGCATAAAGTGGCTAATCCTGTTGAGACACTATTTGTCGTCGATAGTATGACGGGGCAGGATGCTGCAAATACTGCGAAAGCCTTTAATGAACAGCTGCCGCTGACGGGCATCATTCTGACGAAAACAGATGGTGATGCGAGAGGTGGTGCGGCACTGTCTATCCGCCAGATAACCGGCAAACCAATTAAATTCCTTGGGGTTGGTGAGAAAACAGATGCACTTGAGCCTTTTCATCCCGATAGAGTTGCCTCTCGTATTCTTGGGATGGGCGATATTTTGTCGCTTGTTGAAGAGGCTGAGAAAAAGGTCGATAAGGAAAAAGCTGAGAAATTAGCCCAAAAGATCAGAAAAGGTAAAGGTTTTGATCTGGAAGACTTTCGCGACCAGCTTATGCAAATGAATAGCATGGGTGGTGTTGGCGCGATGATGGAAAAGTTGCCGGGTATGAGTAATGTCCCTGATGCGGTTAAAAGTAAAGCTAACGATAAAGAGATGGATAAACTGGTTGCCATTATCAACTCCATGACACCGCAGGAGAGGCGCTATCCGGCGGTCATTAATGGCTCCAGAAAACGGCGAGTTGCAGCGGGTTCAGGGTTGCAGATTCAAGATGTGAACCGCCTGCTAAAACAGCATAAACAGATGCAGAAAATGATGAAAAAGGTCTCAAAAGGAGGCCTGAAGAATATGATGCGAGGCATGGGTGGAATGATGCCAAAAGGTGGGATGCCTTTCTAAAATAGTTAAAAGCCACCCCTCGCTGTGGCGGATAATTCAAATTAACACTTCACATACGGAATTAATCGCGTAAAATAGTCTGATTAATTCGTGAGTTAACCTTAGAGGAATATTGATGGTAACGATTCGTCTCGCCAGAACTGGTGCGAAAAAACGTCCTTTTTATCATGTGGTCGTAACAGATAGCAGAAATCCACGCGATGGTCGTTATATCGAACGCCTAGGATTTTTTAACCCAATTGCCAAAGGCAATGAAGAGACACTTCGTCTTGAAGATGAGCGTATTGCACATTGGATCTCAAAAGGTGCACAACCTTCGGATCGCGTTGCTAAGCTGATTAAAGACGCTGCAAAAGGACTGAAGGAAGCTGCTTAAGTTTTTGACAGGCAGTTAGCCACGTGGATTTATCTAACAGTATTGTTGTTGGGAAAGTCGCCGGGGCTTACGGTGTTAGAGGTTGGTTAAAGATCTTCCCTTTCACCGAGTCGAAAGAAAATATACTAGGTTTTGATCGCTGGTCTGTTGAGAAGCATAAAGGCGAAAACCTGGTAAAAGTGAGCCATGGAAAGGTTCATGGGAAATTTGTTGTTGTGCAACTTGAAGGTGTCGATTCTCGAGAACAGGCTGAAGGCTTAAAAGGATCACTCGTCAGGATTGAGAAGGCAGGTCTCAAGAAACTCGGTCAGGATGAGTATTATTGGACTGACCTGATTGGTCTTACGGTGAAAAACCTTTCGGAAGTCGAGTTTGGGCAGGTTGATAGTTTGATGGAAACGGGCGCCAACGATGTGCTGGTTGTTAAAGGTGAGCGGGAGCGTTTAGTCCCATTCATCCTGGAGCAGGTAATTAAAACAGTTGATCTTGATAACAAGTTAATTGTTGTCGACTGGGACTCTGAGTTTTAGAAGGGGTCTGAGCTTGTGAGATTTGATGTTATAACGCTCTTTCCAGAAATGGTTGATACTGTTGCCGGCTGTGGTGTAACTGGGAGAGGTTTTCAGAAAGGCTTGCTTGAGCTGGTTAACTGGAACCCCAGAAACTTCACAACTGATCGGCACCGTACAGTAGATGACAGGCCGTATGGTGGTGGACCTGGGATGGTCATGAAGGTAGAGCCGCTAAGAGCAGCAATTAGAGCTGCTAAGGCAGCTTCTGATAAGCCGGCTAAAGTGATTTACCTGACGCCACAGGGCAGGCAGCTAGATCAGGCAGCAGTACAGGAGTTTGCTAAGAATGAGCGAATCATTCTAGTGGCAGGACGCTACGAAGGCGTTGATGAAAGATTGATTGAAACAGAGATCGACGAAGAATGGTCTCTGGGTGATTATGTTTTAAGTGGTGGTGAACTGGCTGCGTTAGTTGTGATTGATGCGGTCGCCAGGTTGATTCCAGGTGTGCTGGGTGATGAGCAGTCAGCCGAACAGGATTCGTATATGAATGGACTATTAGATTGTCCCCACTATACGCGGCCTGAATCACTGGATGAAAAGGAAGTTCCAGCAGTCTTGCTTGGTGGTAACCATGCAGAAATTGAGCGCTGGAGGTTGAAGCAGTCTTTGGGTCGAACGTGGTTGCGTCGGCCGGATTTGTTAGAAGGAAAGCTTTTGGATAGTCGACAAGAGCTGTTGTTGGAAGAATTTAAGAGAGAGTTTAGCCCCACGGGCTAAGTTGTAGATTAACAGTTTAATTTTAGTATTTTAGGAATAAGGGAACAGGCGATGAGCAATATCATTAAAGAACTCGAAGCTGAGCAGATGGGTAAAGAGCTGCCAGAATTTGGTCCAGGCGATACAGTAGTCGTCCAGGTAAAAGTAAAAGAAGGTAATCGTGAGCGTTTACAAGCATTTGAAGGTGTTGTGATTGCTAAGCGTAATCGTGGTTTGAACTCAGCTTTTACCGTTAGAAAAATGTCTCATGGTGTAGGTGTTGAGCGTGTTTTCCAGACCTATAGCACACTGGTTTCTGGAATTGAGGTTAAGCGCCGTGGAGCGGTTCGTCGCGCTAAGCTTTACTATTTGCGTGAACTGACAGGTAAAGCAGCTCGTATTAAAGAGAAGCTTTAAAAGTCTGTTCGTAGCAGATATAGAGAAAGGTGGCTGTTGCCACCTTTTTTTTGCCTAGTCGTTTGGGTATTCTGGTGATCTGTCTATTTTTAAGGTAAAGGGAATGATTAGCTGGATTTCAACAAGCGACAGGATTATCAATAGTGAGCAAGGCTTTACTGCGATCATTCCTGGGCCACACTGTAAATTGGGCATTCAGTCCGATGATTCAAGGATATTGGGTATTGAGTTTTTGTCGCCAGAAGAGCAGGATATTTCGCCTAAGAACGGTATGGCCGAAGAGGCCGTGGTACAGATTACTCGTTGGTTAAATGATCCGGAGTGGGATATTTCCCTACCACTCATTGAAATGGGAACGGTATTTCAGAGGAAGATCTGGCGAGCACTGCTTGAGATCAAGCCTGGGCAACCTAAAACATATGGAGAAGTGGCTCGTGAAATAGGCAGTGGTGCGAGAGCAGTAGGAAATGCCTGCCGTGCTAATCCTTATCCGGTGATTGTTCCTTGTCACCGTATTATTGCGGCTAATGGACTGGGTGGTTTTGCGGGAGAACGTCGCGGCATGCGACTGGATACGAAACGTTGGTTGCTGGCTCACGAAGGTTATAAAGCAAACAAGTGAAGTTAACCGAGTCTGTTTCTTGTATTGAGATTTTTCAGGATGCATTGTGGGTTGAGCGTGGGCTGAGCGAAAACACGATCAATGCTTATCGAAGTGACTTGAAATTGTTCTCTGAGTGGCTGGCGACTGAACGAGAAAAGCAGCTAGTCGAGGCGGATCAAAGTGATTTGTCTGATTACCTTGCTCTAAAGTATCAGCAAGGCAGTAGTGCTCGCTCAGCGGCTCGCCTGCTTTCAAGCTTCCGGCAGTTTTATGCCTATCAAATTCGTGAAGGAATCATTGAAGAAGACCCCTGTGCGAGAATAGAGCCCCCAAAGGTGGGGCGACCACTTCCTGTCAGTCTGAGTGAAGATGAGGTTAGCTGGTTGCTGGATGCGCCTGATACAAACAACCCGGAAGGGTATCGCGACCGGACAATGTTAGAGTTGTTATATGCAACAGGTCTGCGTGTTTCTGAACTGGTTTCTTTGCAACTGGGGCAGATTAATTTCAGACAGGGTGTTGTCAGGGTTTTTGGCAAAGGCAACAAAGAGCGTTTGGTCCCAATTGGAGAGGAAGCACTCGAGTGGCTGATTTCTTACATAGAGGGTTTTCGAGGAGAATTATTAAAGGGTCAACAAAGTGACTACCTGTTTCCAACACGTCGCGGACCGGTGATGACGCGCCAGGCCTTTTGGTACATGATTAAACGACATGCAAAAACGGTGGGTATTACCAAGCCATTATCACCACACACTCTGCGCCATGCGTTTGCCACGCACCTGCTAAATCATGGTGCTGATTTACGGGTTGTTCAACTACTGCTGGGGCATAGTGACCTTTCTACAACGCAAATATATACGCATACTGCCCGTGAAAGGTTAAAAGACTTGCATAGCCAGTTTCATCCGCGAGGATAAGGTCGAAATTAGCCATATCCCCATAGCTTTGGGTAATTGATTGGCTCATCAATATCAGGCTGACACATCCCGGTTATTTTATACATATCCAGCCCAGAATCACGCGTACTATAGCGCTCATAAAATCCTCCTCGAGGGCTAATAATGCTGCAAACAGCTGGAGCGGTAGTGCCTCCTTTTTTGGAAATGGCTCGCTTGATAACAAGCGCAGTATCACCGTTAACTAATTTTACAAATGAGCCCGGAGGGTAAATACCGACCTCTCGGATTAGCATCTGCGCTAGCTTATCATCAACCGATTTTCCGCGTTTTGTGAAGATATCTTTCAACGCTTTTTGAGCCATAATAGGTTTTCGGTAGCTCCGAGTGGTAATCATCGCTGAGTACATATCCGCTAAAGCGATCACTTTTGCACCCTGATGGATACTGTTGCCACTTAGTTTTGAGGGGTAACCTTCCCCATCAATTCGCTCATGATGTTGATTGATAATAGTCAGCCAGTGGCTATCAGTGATGCCAGCATTCTGAAGAATAGAGACACTTTTCTCTGGATGATCCTTAATAGCAAGCCTTTGTGATTCAGTCAGAGGATCCGTCTGGGAGAACAACTTATTTTGTAGTTCATACATACCAACATTCATCGTGAGCGCGGCAGACATCACGGTCAATTGCTGTTCATCGGTGAAATTTAGGCGCCGCATCAGCAGTTCACAAAGTATAGCCGTATGAAGTGGGTGTAGAATGCCGTAAGAGAATTCTTCTGAAAGATGGACTGCTGCAAGCGTTGCATTTGCATTTCTTTGGCAGCAGTTTTTTATTTGGCTCGAAATGTATAGAGTTATCTCGGTTACATCAATCGGAGCAGCGATTGTGAGTTGCTTTAATAGTTGCTCAGTTTCCAGAGCGCAACTATTTTTCATCTCAAAAGGATTGTCTATTAATTTTTTCCGTCTTTCAGCGGCTTCTTGCTGTTCCTCAAGTTCTTTTTTTTCTTTTAACTCTTCCTGTGTCAGGCCGCGGTAAAGCCCTTTTTCCATGAGTACGTTTAGCTGTTTTTCAGAGGCAATTACGGTGCTTTGCTGAAGCAAAAGAGCCTCTTCAAAATCGTAGACAGGCCAGGGCAGCTCGTGTCCAACAGTAATTTCACCGGGCTTTATGCGAATTTTGTCCAGCATACTCTTATGGAAAGTGATTATTCTCAGTAATTTATGCCTGAAGTGTAGCCCAATCTTAGCGTTAAATTCGGATACCACTTTGTTTTATAAAATAAATACTTTTGTTATGGGGAATATGCGACTATCGAATTCAGGTGGTTTTAAGGGCGTATGGAGAGGTTGTTTTGAATATCGAGATTTTTGATACTTTTGACCTGGTTGCTATGGGTATTGGCTTGTTATTGCTGGTTTTTGCCCATCCGGTGGTAGTGGCTTTTCGCTCCCACAAGGACGAAAAATAGCTTGCAACAAGAGTTTGGACGCTCAGGGTGATTAATATTGTTTTGCTCTTGCTGTATTTAAGTGAAGCTATTTTTACCGAGTGGACCAAGCAACTTTCTCAAACTGGCCTGACATTGTTACTCACATTGTTGGGTGTTAATTTTCTGCAGATATTGATTTTGCGTCGCTATGGACGTGTCAGAGAAATTTAGGGCTCAGAGTACCGAAGTGAGACTTATCAGTCAGAGGTATTTGGGCTGATTGCGGCAGTTTTGGCTATTTTTACCGCAATACTGATTTTCATTAATATTTGGGGGTTAACAAGCTGGCTCGAAGCGACCAGTGTGATCGGCGCATTGTTGATTATCCTCTTTTCCACCAAGGATGTTTGGGCGCCCGACAATATAAATGGGCTGATACTGCTTTATAACGGTGATATTGAAACCGGATCAATCGTGCGTGTCGAAGAATATAATCTGCTTGCTTATGCAATTCAGACCACACTCACACAAACTGTTTTTAGAGATTTAAAGAGTAAGCATTACATCACGCTGCCCAATGCAAAGCTGCGTAATACGAAAGTGGAGATTTTGAGCAAGTGCCCAAGCAGTGGTCTGATGGAACAGGTTGATTTTAATATCGGTTACGATATTGAACCGGAGAAAGTAGATGCATTTGCAGCCGAAGTTTGGGAGAGGGCATGTGAAATGGAAAGCGCAATCAATTCGGAAAAACAGGGCGTAGCTCGGTTACTGGAAAATGGGGATCATGCGGTGAAGTGGCGTTTTTGCTACTGGTTGAAGAATATTTATGGACTCTACGATGCACGCTTTGCCGTTAATCGTGCCGCTAATGAAGTTGCCCGCGAACAGGGAATTACATTGGCGACACCGACGACACACGAAGTTGTGCTGAAAAAAGAACAGAAGGTGGGGTAGGTTCTCCGTACCTTTTTGTTATTGCCCAGCAAAAACCTTTTTTAGCAAATCAGTGGTTCTGGCAGCTGGGTTTTCGCGAATACTCTTTTCTTCCAGCGCGATATATTTAAATAGCCCGTCGAGAGTTTTGTTGGTGACATATTGATCAACATCGAGAGCATCGGTGGGAATGAAGCTGCCCAACATAGGGTTATCGAGTACAGGCGCAGACTGGGCAACAAGGCTTTTATACGCTGAGGTGACACCAAACTGGTTAGTGGCTTTTTGGATAATGGGTTTAAATCGCTCAGCCAGTTGCGTTCTGGAAACTTTTTGGAAGTACTGGGTTGCTGCATCATCGGGACCATTGAGTATTTTTGCCGCATCTTCAACAGACATTTTGCGAATAGACTCACCTAGTAATTCAGCTGCCTCTGGAACAGCCTCTTCAGCTGCGTGGTTCATTGTGCTGATGAACTGATCGACGTATTGGCCCTGGCCGAGATCTCTTGCTGTTTTTTCGACCATTTTAAGTGAATCAGGAAGCGGGATTCTAACCAGTGAGTCTCCCATAAACCCATCTTTCTTCCCAAGCGTCTTAATAGCAGATTCAACGCCGTTAGCAAGCGCCTCCTTAAGGCCGTTAGTCATTTCATTGTTATTCAGTAAAGATGCGGCTGTCTGGCTTGTGTCTTTATTTTTCATTAGCTCATCAGTGGCATCACCTAAAAGATCTTGCCATCCTGCCTGGCTGTTGCTGTGAAGAGAAATAGCGAGCAGAGCGCTTGAGGTAAGTAGTGTGATTTTCTTGATCAAGTTGATAGTCCCTATTTCTTGAAAAGTGATTTTAATAATGAGCGACCGATTTGGCGCCCGACGCTTGAACCGACACTTCGGACAACACTTTTTGTAATAGATTCCCAGAACGATTGTTTTTGTCTGGTGGTTCTTTTGGGCTGGTTGACCTCTGGTTTTTCTTTTGCCGTCTGTGCGGCGGCTTTCGCTCTCCTTAGAAGCCGCTCATTGGCTGAATCACGGTCGAGAGTTTCATCATATTTTCCAAGCACGGGGCTGTCATCAAGAACGCGCTGTCTGTCTGTTTCCGATAAAGGGCTTAGTTGTGAAGAGGGGGGAATAATAAGTGTTTTATCAACAATGGTCGGAACCCCTTTCTCATCTAGGGTAGAAACCAGCGCCTCTCCAATACCAAGCTCCTGAATGGCCGTTTCTGTATCAAGGTCAGGGTTTTTTCGAAAAGTCTGTGCGGCAGCTCGAATCGCTTTCTGGTCTTTAGGTGTGTAAGCACGCAGTGCATGCTGAATGCGGTTTCCCAGCTGCCCCAAAACATCATCAGGAATATCGGTTGGATTTTGTGTGACAAAGTAAACTCCGACACCTTTAGAGCGGATCAGCCGTACAACTTGCTCGATTCGATCAATCAGTACCCTTGGTGCTCGATCAAACAGCAAGTGAGCCTCATCAAAAAAGAAGACCAGCTTTGGTTTGTCGGCATCGCCCTGTTCGGGGAGTTCTTCAAATAGCCGAGACAATAGCCACATGAGGAAAATAGCATAGAGTTTTGGGCTTTTTCGCATCAACTGATCGGCTGCAAGAACGCTAATATAGCCTTGACCATCACGATCAGTCCTCATCAAGTCTTTTAAATCTAGTTCAGGTTCACCAAAGAAAAGCTCGGCATCTTGTTGATCTAACTGGAGAAGGCGGCGTTGAATTGCACCAACAGATTGTGAACTGACATTCCCGTATTTTGCGCGTAGTTCTTTTTTGCGCTCAGAGATATTATTTAGTAAAGCACGCAAATCCTTAAAATCGAGAATCGGTAGCGATTCATCTTCAGCGATGGCGAAGGCAATATTCAGAATGCCTTCCTGCGTGTCGTTTAGCTCCATCATGCGAGCGAGTAGTAACGGGCCCATATCTTGAATGGTTGCCCGGACAGGGTGCCCCTGTTTGCCGTAAAGATCCCAGAATATTAGGGGAAACGAGGTGGTTTCATAATTTTCGTAATCGACAATGCGAGCTCGCTCTTCAAATTTAGGGTTGGCTTCAGATGCCTTTGCCAGCCCTGAAAGATCACCTTTCGCATCAGCTAGAAAAACCGGAATTCCCTGACGGCTAAACCCTTCTGCCAGGATTCGGAGAGAAACAGTTTTGCCAGTTCCAGTCGCGCCGGCAATCAGACCATGCCGGTTTGCCTGGCGGAGAAGAAGTGATTGAGGGTGATCTCCTTTACCGAGATAAATTGATTGACTGGCCACTCCGTAAACTCCTTTTTAATATGACTAAGTAATGATTAGGATTCTAGCGGATTAGCTTCGTAAAAGTCCAAAGGGCTTGTACAATTGGGAAATGCATGAATTTTCAGGTGGGCTAAAATGGGTGAAATTAGACACCCGCTTTTCGCGTTTACCTGCATTCGTAAACCAGTACCAGTAATCCACTCAACGGGGGACCTATATTATGTTGAGCCCAGCTCGTTATGATTTGAGTATTACAACTAGCCGAAAGCGACTGTTTCTTGTTGCTGTTTGTTTGATTGCAACCGCTTGTGCTACGCCTGTAAAACCAACGCTTTATCCCAATAGTCATTTAAAACGGGTGGGAGGCGCTGTTGCGCAACAGGATATTGATGAGTGTTATGCCAGTGCCAGGAACTACGGTGTTAAGGAGAACAAAGATGGGAATACGGGGAAGAAAGCCGCCAAGGGTGCTGTGATTGGTGGCCTTTCTGCCGGCGCATGGGGGCTGGTTACTGGAAATGCGGGTGAGCGAGCTTTAGCTGGCGCAGCAGCAGGAGGTGCTACGGGCGCTGCCGTTGGTGCCATGGACTCAAAGAACATTGATCCTGTATTTAAAAGCTATGTCAACAAATGTCTTCGAGACAAGGGTTACGAAGTGATTGGTTGGCAATAGCTAGGCAGAGCCCTAGAGCGCGGTAAGCATCCACCATTGTTATCCAGTAGTAGATGCTTACTTTGCGTGAATCTGCGTGGTTAAGAAAGGTTATGGATATTTACTTCTTCTTTCCAGGTGGATAGTGAGAGAAGATTTCAGCAACGACTTCATTGATTGCTTTTTTGCTTTTTTCAGGTGTCGAACTGGAAGAGAGCCTGCGGCTGGTTGAGCCTCGCCAGATCAGCTTTTTGTCGGCAGGTGTAAGTACATCGATAGTCATTATTCCTTTTTCGTAGGAATAGACCTCATAAGAGGGCCCGCCATAGGTCATTCCCATTCCACCGTAACGCCCA
>QNFJ01000046.1 GCA_003646305.1 Gammaproteobacteria bacterium
TGCAGGCAAACATCAAGTCACCTACCTCATCAAATAGTCTTTGCTGGCCGCCATTGGAGGCAATTTCCGCTTTAACCTCGTCCATTTCTTCTTCTATTTTATCGAATACAGGTTCGATTGATGGCCAGTCAAAACCGACTGTTGCAACCCGTTTTTGTATTTTAACTGCCAGCTTTGTGGCAGGCAGATTCTGGGCAATATCTGACAACAGGGATTCCTGCCCCGGTTTCTCCAGACGCTCAAGTCGTTTGCCTTCTTCCCAGTCTGGTTGCTCATCTTGATCCGCAAAAACATGTGGATGCCGTCTAATCATTTTTTCTACAATTGAAGATACAACATCCTGAAAGTTAAACAGACTCTCTTCTTCGGCAATTCTCGAATGAAAAATAACCTGTAATAAAAGATCTCCCAGTTCACCTTGTAACGCTTTGTAGTCCTCTCGTTCAATGGCATCGACGACTTCATAGGCCTCTTCAATTGTATAAGGCGCAATCGTCTGGAAGGACTGTTCACGATCCCAGGGACAACCGGTTTCCGGATCACGAAGATCTCGCATAATTTCCAGCAAAGTATCAATCGACATTATTCGCTTAACCCCTTTAGTTTGAAGATATTTATTCTTCCAGATGGGAGAACATATTGCGAGCAAGAGTAGATTCATCCCGCCTGAAAAGAAAGTTAAAGAAGCATAAAACAGGCATAAAAAAACCATCTTAAATTAAAGATGGTTTGCATTTGGTCGGCGTGAGAGGATTCGAACCTCCGACCCCCACAACCCCATTGTGGTGCGCTACCAAGCTGCGCTACACGCCGTGTATTTGAATTTTAAATTATACCTTAGCAACAGCCTTGAAGACAGGCTAAGTCGGCGTTCTATTTGAGGATGGTTAGCACATCTTCAAGCTCACCAATCAACTGGTGAACGATCTGTTTGCTTTGATTCACATCTTCTTTTACATCTTTTCCTTCAAGGTGACTCCGTGCACCACCTATTGTGTAACCATGCTCATACAGTAACCCACGAATCTGGCGAATCATTAAGACATCGTGTCGTTGGTAGTAACGGCGGTTACCACGCCTTTTAACGGGTTTTAGCTGTGGAAATTCCTGCTCCCAATATCGTAAAACGTGAGCCTTAACAGCGCAGAGTTCACTCACCTCACCAATAGTGAAATACTTTTTGGCTGGGATTGGGGGTAACTCGCTATTATTACTCGCTTCCAGCATAAGCCTCTACTCTTGATTTTAGTTTTTGACCTGGACGAAACGTAACAACGCGCCGCGCGGTGATAGGAATCTCTTCCCCTGTTTTTGGGTTACGCCCAGGACGCGGTGTCTTATCTCTCAGATCAAAATTACCGAAACCGGATAATTTAACCTGATCACCAGATTCCAGAGAGCTTTTTATCTCTTCAAAAAAACATTCCACAACTTCTTTGGCCTCTCTTTTATTAAGACCCAGTTCGTCAAATAGTTTCTCAGCAAGATCTGCTTTAGTTACGGCCATTCTTTTAGTCTCTTAATTTTGCGTCCAGTTCTTTTTCGAGTGCGTCCAGTGCTTGTGAAACTATAGCATCAATATCAGCATCCACCAGTGTTTTGGAAGAATCCTGCAAAATCAAGCTTAAGGCAACACTTTTTCGCCCTGATTCTACCCCTTCTCCGCGATAAACGTCAAAGACAATAAGGTCTTTTATTGCTGAACTTTTTAAATTGTTAACACAATCACGAAGTGATGCGTAACTAACCGCCTCATCAACAATCACTGCAATGTCCCTTCGAACTTGCGGAAACTTTGAAAGTGGCTTAAAAGCAGGAATGTTGTAATTCGCAACAGATGACTCTTTCAGCTCAAAAAGAAACAGTTGTTTATCAAATCCAAGTTCTTTCTCCAAAACCGGGTGCAACAAGCCAACCCAACCAACAATCAATCCCTCTTTATCTACGATTTGTGCAGATTGTCCTGGGTGCAGCGCAGGATGCTTTGCCTCTTCGAAACGAAAATCCTCGCCGCTCCCTGATAGATTGAGAATTGCTTCAACATCAGACTTAATGTCGTAGAAATCAGCACTTCTAAGTTTTTCTCCCCACTGCTCTTCAGCTACGGAGCCCGTTAAAAGTCCTGCGATGTAACGCTCCTGTATAACACCATCTTCTTCGGGAAGAAACTTGAGCCCCGCTTCAAAGATTTGCACGCGAGCCTGTTGCCGATTCAGATTTCTTTCTGCGGCACGCAAAAGGCCTGCCCAAAGTGTCGTTCTCATCACCGAGAGTTCAGAAGAAAGCGGATTCTTTAGCTTTAAACCGTCAATACCTGGCACAAGTTTTTTCTGCAAGGCCTCATCTACAAAGCTATAGGTGATCGCCTCTTGATAACCTCTATCAACCAGCAGATCACGGATCCGGTCAAGCTCTGTCAAAGATTCTGGTTTGCTTTTTAGATCAGAACGCATCATAAGACTACGACGCGGCAGGCGATCATATCCATAGACACGCCCTAATTCTTCAATCAGATCGGCTTCAATGGCAATATCAAACCTGAAGCCTGGTGGTGTAATAACCCATCCATCATCTGCTACCTCAACGTGCATGCCCAACCGTTGGAAAATATCCTCTATTTCTGATGCTTCAATGGCAACACCTAAGAGGCGATTGATTCGCTCTTTCCGCAAGGGGATCTGCTTTCTTTCTGCAAAGTTACTCATTGACACTTGCTGAACAATTGCACCGGCTTTACCGCCTGCAATATCAAGAATTAGCCCCGTTGCTCGCTCAAGTGCTCGTAGCTGTAGTTCAGGATCGACACCTCGCTCAAAGCGATGAGAAGAGTCTGTGTGCAAACCTTGCTTTCTGGCCTTACCCATCATTGCCAAAGGGGTAAAAAAAGCACATTCCAGAAAGATAGATGTTGTCGCTGAAGAAACCGCCGAATCAGCACCACCCATAATTCCTGCCAAAGCCAGTGGTTTTGATTCATCAGCAATAACCAATGTCTCTTTATCGAGCAGAATCTCCTGATCATTTAAAAGCAGCAGTTTCTCGTCATCACGCCCCATCCGTACATTGATGCCTCCGGATAGTTTCTCCGCATCAAAGGCATGCAATGGCTGACCCAATTCCAGCAAAACATAATTTGTGACATCAACAACCGGCCCAAGACTTCTCAGCCCTGCACGACGCAGGCGTTCCTGCATCCATAGTGGTGTTTGCCTAGAAGCGTCCAGATCCGAGATAACCCGGCCCAGATAGACAGGACATTGGTCAACCGCTTCAACAGAGACTGAAAGAGTCTGATCAATTTCTATCTTGACCTCAGCGGACTGAACAAACTGACAATCAATCTTATTCAGCAGGCCAACCTCTCGCGCAACCCCTTCAAGGCTAAGGCAATCCGCACGATTAGGTGTTAAATCCACTTCGATAATATTGTCATTCAACTGAAGATATTCCCGGATATCCTTTCCTACAGGCGCATCATTCGGTAGCGCCATCAATCCATCAGCACTTTCTGCCATCCCCAACTCTTTATCAGAACAGAGCATGCCAAAAGACTCAACACCCCTAAGTTTTGATTTTTTGATCTTGAAATCACCTGGCAACACGGCACCAATGAGTGCAAGTGGAACTTTCATCCCAACCGCAACATTGCGCGCACCACAAACGATCTGGAGCTGCTCTGTGCCGCTCGATACTTTACAGACCTGTAATTTATCTGCATCTGGATGAGGTGCTATTTCCACAACCTCACCCACAACAATTTGACTAAAATCGGCAGCGGCAGGCTCAACACCTTCCACCTCAAGACCCGCCATTGTTAGCTGTTCTACCAACTGCTTTGTGTTGATAGAAGGATTTACAATTTCTCTGAGCCAGGCTTCACTAAAATGCATGGGAATTTTCCATTCAAAAAATTAATTAAACTGCCTCAAGAAGTTAAGATCATTTTCAAAAAACAACCTTAAATCATTGATTCCATAGCGTAACATGGCCAACCTTTCGACCCCCATACCAAAAGCAAATCCGGTAAATTCCTCTCCATCGATTCCGACTGATTTAAAAACTTCTGGATGAATCATCCCGCAACCAAGCACCTCTAACCAGCCAGTATGACTACAAACCCGGCAACCTTTGCCGTCACACATCACGCACTCAATATCGACTTCAGCTGATGGCTCGGTAAAAGGGAAATAAGAAGGTCTAAACCGCACTTGAATTTCCTTCTCGAAAAACAGCGTTAGAAATTCGTAAATAAGCCCTTTCAGGTCGGCAAAGCTGGCATCCGTATCGACCAGAAAACCTTCAACCTGGTGAAACATCGGTGTATGTGTCAGATCCGAATCGCAACGATAAACACGCCCTGGCGCAATCACTTTAAGAGGGGGTTTACTATTTTCCATTGCCCGAATCTGTACAGGCGAAGTATGCGTTCTTAAAAGCGTGTGTTCGTCGAAATAGAATGTATCGTGCATTGCCCGTGCAGGATGGTGTGCAGGGATATTGAGTGCCTCAAAATTATGATAATCATCTTCAATTTCAGGGCCTTCGGCGACTTCAAAGCCGACGCTCGCAAAGATATGACTAATACGGCGCATCGTCTTGGTCACGGGGTGTATACCACCTGACCTTTTCCCATTACCGGGCAAAGTCACATCGACCTTCTCGCTGGCGAGCCGCTCTTCGAGCTGCGCGGCTAAAAGGTGCTCTTTGCGTAATTCCAGCTGTGTTTGAAAGCTGCGTTTTGCATCATTAATCGCCTGCCCCGCTGCTGGACGCTCTTCCGCAGAAAGCCCTCCAAGCGTCTTCATTCTTTGGGTAAAAATTCCTTTCTTACCCAAATATTGAACCCTGATCTCATCAACTTGCTTAAGATCACTCACCTGATCAAGCTGAGAAACTGCCTGGTCGACTATTTCCTGGAGAGATTTATCCACTTTCGCCTGCTTATCACTATTTACGGGGTAGATATAGGCAAAAAAGGAGAGAACCGAACAATCGGAGTCTCTCCTTCTTTACTGAAGACAAAGGGGTTTAACTCAACCCTGAGCTACTTTTGCCAGTTTAGCAAATGCCTCTTTGTCATAAACTGCAATATCCGCTAAAACTTTACGATCTAGCTCAACTGCTGCTTTTTTCAAACCATTCATGAAGCGGCTGTAAGAAATACCACACTCACGTGCTGCAGCATTAATTCTAACAATCCATAACGCACGGAACTGGCGTTTTCTCTGACGACGGTCACGGTAAGCGTATTGGCCGGCTTTAATAACAGCCTGCTTAGCAACACGATAAACACGACTGCGAGCGCCATAGTAGCCTTTAGCCTTTTTTAAAACCTTTTTATGCCGTGCCCTTGCGGTTACACCACGTTTTACTCTTGGCATTTCTTAAACCTCTTAACTTAAATCTAATTATACCCAAAGGGTATAAGTTTCATTGAAGCGGAGAAATAGACCTCCACTTAATTCAGCTTCAGCCGTACGGCATCATGCGCGATGCGCTGCGCAAATCCGAAGAATGTATCATTGCGGCTTTACGCAACTGTCTTTTTCTCTTCGTGCTTTTCTTGGTCAAAATATGACGACGATGAGACTGTCCACACTTGATCCCACCTGATGCAGTCTTTCTAAAGCGCTTTGCTGCACCACGATTTGTTTTCATCTTTGGCATTTTTTCAATACTCCACTAATAAACTATTTCTTTTTCCTCGGAGACATCACCATCACCATTTGGCGACCCTCCATTTTTGGAAACTGCTCAACTGCTGCCAGCTCATCAAGATCCTTCTCTACTCTTTTTAGCAGCTGCATACCGAGCTCTCTATGTGCCATTTCCCGGCCTCTAAAGCGAACGGTTATTTTCGCTTTATCCCCACCTTCCAAAAAGCGGGTTAGATTTCGTAATTTTACCTGATAATCGCCTTGATCGGTTCCCGGTCTGAACTTAACTTCTTTAACCTGAATCTGCTTCTGTTTCTTCTTTGCAATCTGAAGCCGCTTAGCCTCCTCAAACTTGAACTTCCCATAATCCATAATCCGACAAACGGGTGGATCAGCTTGAGGTGATATTTCAACAAGATCCAATTCAGCATCGTATGCAATTTGCAAAGCTTCTCTTGAGGCAACAATACCAGCCTGCTCCCCATCAGCACCAATCAGCCTGACTCTGGGACATTTAATCTCCCCGTTCAGGCGCACTTCTTTCTTAGCGATTCTTTAATCCCCCATATTTATTCATTTGGCAGCCTCATTGACCCGCTGGCTGATTTCATCAGCAAGCCGATCACTAAATTCTTCAATCGAGAGAGACCCCAGATCTTTTCCACGTTGCGTGCGAACGGAAACTGTATCCGTTTCAAGCTCTTTATCGCCTGCAATCAGAAGATAAGGCACACGCTGCATAGAGTGACCCCTAATTTTAAATCCGATCTTCTCATTTCTCAAGTCTGTTTTGACCCGAATTCCCTGTTTTTGGAGGATTTTTGCAATTTTTTGCGTATATTCGGCATGTCGGTCAGCAATATTCATAATTACGACCTGTGTTGGTGCCAACCAAAGTGGAAATGTTCCCGCGTGCTCTTCGATCAAAATGCCAATAAAACGCTCTAGTGAACCCAAGATTGCTCGATGTAACATGACCGGCACTTTTTTAGAGCCATCTTCTGCAATATATTGCGCATCCAAACGACCCGGCATTGAGAAATCGACCTGAATCGTCCCACACTGCCAAACACGCCCCAAACAATCTTTTAACGAGAACTCTATCTTAGGGCCATAAAACGCCCCTTCTCCGGGTTGAAGCTCCCAATCAAGCTCTTTATTATTAAGTGCCAGCTCCAGTGCCTGCTCGGCTTTATCCCAAACCGAATCATCACCCACTCTATTTTCAGGGCGCGTCGAGAGTTTGACGATCACCTCGTTAAAACCAAAATCCTTATAAACAGCGAATAACATCTCGATAAACGCCGAGACTTCATCCTGAACCTGCTCTTCCGTACAAAAGATATGCGCATCATCTTGAACAAAGTTGCGCACACGCATCAATCCATGCAGCGTTCCAGAGGGCTCATTGCGATGACACGAACCAAATTCAGCCATACGAACAGGCAGGTCGCGATAACTTTTAATGCCCTGGTTATAAATCTGGACATGACAAGGGCAGTTCATCGGCTTGATCGCGTAGTCGCGATGCTCCGAGTGAGTGGTAAAAATCATCTCACCAAACTTATCCCAGTGGCCTGACTTCTCCCACAAACTGCGATCAACAACTTGCGGCGTCTTTACTTCAATATATTCATGCTTGCGCAACACTTCGCGAATATATTGCTCAACTTCTTGGTAGATCTTCCAGCCATTGTCATGCCAGAACACCATACCCGGCGCCTCTTCCTGCATATGAAAGAGATCAAGTGACTTCGCCAGTTTACGATGGTCACGCTTTTCAGCCTCAGCCAAGCGAAATAGATAGGCCTTTAACTCTTTTTTATTCGCCCATGCGGTTCCATAAATCCGCTGCAGCATTTCATTATCAGAATTACCACGCCAATAAGCACCGGCAATTTTCATTACCTTAAAAACAGGCAACTTCCCAGTGTCCGGCACATGAGGGCCACGACAAAGATCAGTAAACTCACCTTGTTTATAAAGTGATAGCGGCTCATCTGAAGGGATAGATTCGATGATCTCGGCTTTATAAGCCTCACCTGCATCACGAAAGAAGCTAACCGCCTCATCACGCGAGAGTATCGAGCGCTCAATTTTTAGAGATTGCTTGACCAGCTCCCGCATCTTAGCCTCAATGGCTTCAAGATCTTCTGGCGTAAATGAACGTTCGTAGGCAAAGTCGTAAAAGAAGCCATCTTCGATTACAGGGCCAATAGTTACCTGAGCTGTGGGATAAAGTAATTTAACCGCCTGCGCCATTAAATGAGCAGTGGAGTGGCGAATAACCTCTAAGCCCTCTTCATCACGCGCGGTGATAATTTGAAGTACCGAATCCTCTCTCATAAGAGTAGAGGTATCGACCAACTCTCCGTTGACCTTTCCGGCTAGAGCAGCTTTCCCAAGCCCCGGACCAATATCGGTTGCGACCTGTTCAATGGTGACAGGCTCTTCATATTCTCGCTGACTACCGTCTGGCAATGTAATGATAGGCATTTGAATCCTTCACTCCGCCCACAACAACTGAAGGGGCATAAACAAAAAATGCACCGATCACACCAGTCCTTAATCAGAACCTGTGCACAGTGCATCTCTTTATAATTTTGGTAGGCGCGAGTGGATTCGAACCACCGACCCCCACCATGTCAAGGTGGTGCTCTAACCAACTGAGCTACGCGCCTGCTATAACTTCTAACAGTAGCCGGGCATTATAGTCATTTATCTTTTTCCGCACAATAGAATAGTTTCTGTTTTTTTAGGCGCCGAATGTCTGTTTCTGCATCTGCTCAATCTCATCACGGACTCGAGCAGCCTCTTCAAATTCAAGATCCTTCGCGTGCTGGTACATTTGCACTTCAAGCTTCTGAATCATTTTCGCCAACTCTTTAGGTGAAGCATTTGCATAACTGGCTGTTTTTTCCGCAACCTGGTTAATACCGCCTGCTGACAGTCCGCTCTCTAATATGTCTGCAATCGACTTGCAAATTGTTTTTGGTATGATACCGCGCTCTTCATTGTAGGCAATCTGCTTCTCCCTGCGACGATCGGTCTCTTCAATCACCTGCGCCATCGATTTGGTGATTTTATCTGCATAAAGAATCGCAAGCCCTTTTACATTACGTGCTGCACGGCCAATTGTCTGAATCATCGAGACTGCTGAACGCAGAAACCCCTCTTTATCCGCATCGAGAATGGCGACCAGCGTCACCTCTGGAATATCCAACCCTTCCCTTAGTAGATTGATCCCCACTATCACATCGAACTTACCCAAACGTAAGTCTCTTATGATTTCGACCCGCTCGACAGTATCGATATCAGAATGAAGGTAACGCACCCTCACACCATGCTCCATCAAATACTCGGTTAAATCTTCAGACATTCGCTTTGTTAACGTGGTCACCAAAACGCGCTCACCAAGTTCTGCACGTTTGTTAATTTCCGACAACAGATCATCAACTTGCGTTGTGGCCGGTCGAATCTCAATCATTGGATCAACCAACCCCGTAGGTCTGACTACTTGCTCAACAATCACGCCCGAATGCTCTTTCTCATAAACACTAGGGGTCGCTGAAACATAAATTCGCTGCGGTGCTCGTAGCGCAAACTCGTCAAATCTGAGTGGCCTGTTATCCAAAGCCGAGGGAAGCCTGAAACCAAAATTAACCAACGTCTCTTTCCGGGAGCGATCACCCTTATACATCGCACCTAATTGCGGGATCGTCACATGACTTTCATCAACAATGATCATTGCATTGTCTGGAATGTAATCAAACAGCGTCGGAGGCGGCTCACCCGGCTTGCGTCCAGAAAGATAGCGAGAGTAGTTCTCAATGCCCGAGCAATACCCTAACTCCAGAATCATCTCTAGATCGAAGCGAGTACGCTGCTCAAGCCGCTGCGCCTCGACCAATTTATCGAGCGACCTTAACTGCTCGAGCCGCTCTTTCAACTCTTCCTTTATATAATCAACCGCCTTCAGCAGCCGCTCACGCGGGGTGACATAATGACTTTTTGGGTAAACGGTATAGCGCGGGATACGCCTGACAATTTCTCCCGTTAGCGGATCGAATAGAGATAATCGCTCTACCTCATCATCAAACAGCTCGATTCGAAGTGCTTCTTTCTCAGATTCGGCCGGAAAAACATCGATCACTTCACCGCGAACACGATAAGTTCCGCGCCTTAATTCAAGGTCATTGCGGATATATTGCATCTCCGCCAAACGCCGCAAAATCTTACGCTGTCCGATCAAGTCCCCACGCGTCAGGTGGAGGTTCATACTAAAGTAGGCTTCAGGATCACCTAAACCATAGATGCAGGAGACCGTTGCCACTACGATGACATCCTTCCGCTCCATCATCGCTTTAGTGGCAGAGAGCCGCATCTGCTCAATATGTTCATTCAGCGAGGCATCCTTCTCGATAAAGGTATCCGATGCGGGGACATAGGCCTCCGGCTGATAATAATCATAATAAGAGACAAAATACTCCACCGCATTTTCCGGGAAGAATTCCTTCATCTCCCCGTATAACTGTGCAGCAAGCGTCTTATTGGGGGCAAGAATCAGTGCCGGGCGCTGCGTTTGCGCCAGTACATTGGCAATCGTAAAGGTTTTTCCTGAGCCGGTTACACCTAGTAATGTTTGATGAAGCTCACCCGCACCCAGTCCTTCGATTAACTGCCGAATAGCTTCAGGCTGATCACCCGCTGGCTTAAATTCACTCTGTATTGATAACTTTTTACTCATTAGATATTTAGAGAAAGGTTCAGATTTAGTATAATCAACGGGTTCAATGTCCACATATAAATTTGGGCACAATAATTCAAACGGAAAAAAGATGAGCCTACAACTTTCTGATCGTGTAAACAAAGTAAAACCGTCCCCAACTCTCGCTGTCGGCGCACGTGCCGCAGAAATGCGGGCAGCTGGAAAAGATGTTATCGGCCTCGGCGCAGGTGAACCCGATTTCGACACACCCGAACACATCAAACAGGCTGCCATCAAAGCCATTGAAAATGGCTTCACTAAATACACAGCCGTTGACGGTACGCCTGAGCTCAAAAAAGCCATCATTAATAAATTCCAGAAAGACAATGGACTAACCTATGCAGCAGACCAAATCCTGGTCTCATGCGGTGGTAAACAGAGCTTCTTTAATCTGGCGCAAGCACTTCTCAACTCGGGCGACGAGGTGATCATCCCTTCTCCATACTGGGTCTCCTACCCCGATATGGTGCTTCTGGCAGACGGTGTACCCGTTGTTGTTGAGGCCGATCAGTCGCAAAGCTTCAAACTCACCGCCGAGCAGTTACGTGCGGCAATCACCGATAAGACAAAGCTCTTTGTGATCAACAGTCCCTCCAATCCAACTGGAGTTGCTTATACACTTGAAGAACTCAAAGCGCTGGGAGAAGTTCTAAAAGACTATCCAGAAATTATCATCGCAACCGATGATATGTACGAGCATATTGTCTGGGATGGAATTGAATTCTGCAACATTCTAAACGCCTGCCCAGAGCTTTACGACCGAACACTAGTTCTTAATGGTGTTTCAAAAGCCTACTCAATGACTGGCTGGAGGATTGGTTACGCAGGTGGCCCAGCGACTATCATCAAAGCAATGAAGAAGATCCAGTCGCAAAGCACCTCTAACCCAGCATCGATCTCGCAGGTTGCCGCACAAGCTGCACTAGAAGGTAACCAGTCCTGCATCCAGGAAATGCTTAAAGAATTCAAAATCCGCCACGATTATGTTTTGGGTGAACTCAACACAATCGAGGGAGTAGAGTGCCTCCCTTCAGACGGCACATTTTATCTGTTTCCTAATGTAACAGGGCTGATCGAAAGGCTTGATGGCGTTAAAGATGATGTTGCCATTGCCGAATTCTTTATAGAAGGCGCAGGCGTCGCGCTTGTCCCCGGGTCAGCCTTCGGTTGCCAGGGGCATTTGCGTATTTCTATCGCTACAAGCATGGAAAACCTTGTTGCCGCAATTAGCCGCATAAAAGAAGCACTTTCGGCTTGACCACCGCCTGAGGCAAACGTATTATACGCGCCTCAATTAGCTATTCCCCTGTAGCTCAGCTGGTAGAGCAGATGACTGTTAATCATCTTGTCAGAGGTTCGAGCCCTCTCGGGGGAGCCATATAAGATAAGCCCTTCAGCCCTTACAGGTTGAGGGGCTTTTTCTTGGGTAAATGTTCAAGCCGCTTTTCTGAA
>QNFJ01000047.1 GCA_003646305.1 Gammaproteobacteria bacterium
ACAAAAGCACGTTTGCACCTCGAAAAAATAGCGGCCATGGTTGGAAAAGTACGGGCCATGGAATGGCATGGTTTGCCCAAAATTTGTCAGGTGGTACAAAAAAACCTCTGTACTCTGTCGGATAAAATAGCTTATTCAGGGCTGACTAAATAGTCGCCCCTGAATAACTCACAACCCATTGAAATTATTTGATAAAAGAGCTTCTCTAGATGGGTTTTCTCCCCGCTTTTGATTCACTGAATTAAAAACCTTGCAGAAAAGGGTGTCCATGTCGTTCCGCCAGAAACGAGCTTGCGAGGTTGTGGCGGAACGACATGGACGCAGTACGGCCTAGGCAACAATGGCTGTCGCATTTGCGAGTCGATTTTGGTGACTTGGATGTCCCAAAATCTTTCACGAGGTAGCGACTCGCTTGCGATGAAATCAATCTGCTGATGGCAGCGACTGCGTGGAATCTGAAAAATGGCTGATTGCCATTTTTTGGCGCCTGCTTTATCGCGTGCTGCAGCGAATTAGTGTAAAAATAGAGCTGTGGTTAGGTTTGCAAGGAATAAGAAGCGCGTTACAAAAATCCATTATGTATCAGACAAAACTCGGATTATGAGAAGTTGGGCTACTGCAAATCTTTTTTCAGGGTAGACTATTTAGAAGTAACCGTACAGATTCTACAGGAATGGCAAAGCCCACGCCTTGACCAATGGTGCTTTTGCCATTGACAACACCTATCACGTTTCCCTTTATGTCAAGCAGAGGGCCGCCGGAATTACCCGGGTTGATAGCTGCATCGGTTTGTATCTGGTTGGTTTTCCCTATGCTCACCCCCAGTGCGCTCACGATGCCGGCACTGGCGGTAAGACCAAGCCCAAAGGGGTTGCCTAGGGCGAGGACAGGTTCCCCCACAATCGCTGCTGTCTGGCGCAGTTCAAGTGATACGAGATCCTCTGCAGCCACATGCAGAATCGCCAGATCGGCATCTTCATTTTTTGCAACCAGCGTAGCGTTGAGGTGTTTGCCTGATGGCAATATTACAAAAATCCGGACTTTCCTTGCGATATGGTAGTTGGTTGCTATCAGACCATTAGGCGCAATGGCGAAGCCGGTGCCGATTGATCCCGTGTTGTTGGCAATGGTAACGATGCCTAGCGATGCGTTGCGTATGACACCCGGAATAGCTGATACCGAATTCATCGTACAGGCGCCCAGGGCCAGCAGGAGAGTTACAAGAACTGATAAATAGCATCGTCGTCTCATACTGTCGTTGTATCGGTCTCGCTCAAACTAGCAATAAAGAATCTCCTTTACTTAATTCGGGAAGAACGCGTATACCCCCAAAAACAACCTTCCGTAAGAGATGTCTTCCAACATCACGAGCACCCCTCCGGGGAAACCCCCTGATGTATGTACGACAGGAAAACCAAAGCCAACAATCACTTGTGAACACTGCGGGTCCAGGGTCAAAATACAGCCACGCATGAGTTCGGTTCCAATGCCAACCTGCTCACCCACTCCCTTTGTGGTATCGTCAATCAGTTTTTTCAGTGCTTTGGGGCTTGGCTTTGGGCCACCTGTAAGTATGTCCAGTATAGCTTCATACTTATCCGGCCCAATGACTTTTATCTCAAAAGCACGGGCATCATCACTCAAGCCCACCACCTCAATCACCGAATTCTCCACATTAAAGAAATGAAAGCTCAATGAAGCTGCGGTAATAATACCCTCCAGACTTTCAGCGCCTCTTTGTTCAATAAGTGCATTTGCTTTTTTCATGACCGCAACCGAGGAGGTCACTTGTTTGATAATTGGCACATAGAGGTTCTTGATAATCGTCATGCGGATAGAGCTCGCCGACATCACGCCCCCGAGGGTGAATAGCACATCACGCGTGTCTGCGTAAAAAGCCTGAGGCGTCATGCTGGCATAGTGCTCAAGCTGTTCGTTGCGCAGATTCGCTGCCAGAAGCCCTGCATCGGTTAAAATCGCAATGCCTCTATCCAGGTCGGCGACTATTAGTTCTGGTATCAGACGTGATAGCAACACATAGTACTGCGCCTGAAACTGTACCTGGGCACCCACCGATCTATTGAATCCCAGAGCGGCGACTCCTGCGGTCAACTGATCGTTCAGAGAGCGAGCCCGCACATCGTCGTCACGCCCTCGGTTGGGATCAAGCCGTTCAAGGAAAACCCGGTTATCGTTGATCGCCAGTTCGAGTGTTTTGAAGATGGCGGGCAGGGTATCTCGTTCGGTAAAACTCGAAGGGAACCCGGCATCAGTTGCTTGCTGGGCAGAGGGGATAAAGCCGGTTTCTGGCGCAAAGGGTGTGCGTCCCGCCAGAATTTCCAGATCAATACTGCCACGCAGGGCAACTAACTGGGCGCCCAGCGCCTGTATCTGTGCCAGGTTATTATCTGCAACGGCGGTGACCAGTTCGGTATAAACCGATTGAGCGTCATCGATGGTATTGGCCAGCTCAGCAATTGGGCCGTAGTAATCATCTCCAGCAAGCCCTTTGCGTACGATAAAGTTAGCCTGTGTGCTACCGAAGGCTCCAGCATCGACTATCAGGGTATAGGCGCCGCTGGTATCTGCAGCGGTGCTGATCTGCGTTGCCCCTGCCACTGGCAGGGTGCCGGACACTGCGCCGGGATCAAAATTCAGGCTCAGGGTCACAGCAGGCTGCGGGTTCATGGCAACACCGTTGTTATCAAACACCGTGATGCTGACCGGCAGGGTGTCGCCAGAGCTTACCATTGGCTGGTCCAGCGCAAGCTGTATTGCAGGTCCAGAGGACAGAACGACAACAATGGCTGCACCTACGTCCACTTGCTGCCCTGCTTGTGTGCTTTGGGTTAGTACCAATCCCATCGGTACAGTATCGCTGTTGCTGTAAGACACCGCGCCCAAATTCAGGCCAATCGAGTCGAGCTGACTTTGCGCCGCAGCCAGACTCAAATCGGTCAGTGTTGGTACAAAAATCGGTTGTGGTCCCAGTGAAACAACAAAGTCGATAAACGCACCGGCGGCAGTCTCATCACCACCGATCACGCTTTGAGATATCACGTCACCCGCAGGAACGGTAAGACTGAAAGACTGGGTGATACTGCCTACCGCCAGGCCAACACCTTGCAGGGTATTGCTAGCCCCGGTTTCATCATCACCGATAATGTCCGGAACAGTGACCGGCGGCATTACATTGATGGTAAATGACTGTTCATCGGTATTACCGTCACTATCAGTTACCACCACCTGCACTCGCTGGTTGCCCAATGTGCCGTTGCTGGGAATCCAGTCGATAATTCCGAAGCTGTTTACCGTCATACCTGCTGGTGCATCCACCAGGGTGAAGGTGAACTCATCGCCAAAGTCGGCATCCGTTGCCAGTAGGCCGTATTCATAGGCAAAACCGGGTGAGGCACCCAGCAATGGCTGGGACACAAGGGTCGGTGAATTGACATTGGTAATGGCAATGGTCACTGTGGCTTCGTTTGAGGTTGCGGTGTCATCCGATGCCACATATTTAAACTGATCGGTAGCGCCGGGATCTTCACCGGGCACTACCGGGTGTGCACGGTAGCTGTTCAACCCTGGAATCAGCCAGTGAGGGCGCGGCTGATCGGGAATACTTGAATCTCCATTTACTTGAGTGGGTTGATAGTTATGCTGATTATAAACTGCCCGTGTGGGTGGCCAGGGGTTGTTCGGCAGACCTTGCAAGACCCGTACGGGTAAGTTATTGAGAGACTGACTGCCGTATATCATCTCCGCAGCCCCATCGCCATCCACATCGGCAAGGGTCAGGCGAAGGTCAGCCTCTACGTTGTGGTTGCCATTCTCTATATGATCAAAAGCCATTACCGATCCGTCGAATCCATCGATGATATAGATGCCATTATTCGGGCCGCCCTGCCCGGTCCCAAGGATAGGAAAACCCGCATAAAACAGGTCGTCATCACCGTCTGCGTCGAAATCGAAGGCTGAAACAGCAGCAGTACTTGCTCCCAGCATGGATGAGTTCTGATGCAGGGCAGGATCATTTTCATGGCTCCACATCAGGGTTCCATCGGTATCATAGGCTATTAGAAAACCCTCACCAAAACCGTTACTAACGCCAAACCGGGTGAAATAAGCAAACTCGGGTGCCCCATCACCATCCAGGTCAGCGATGGTAATCTGGCTATTGGTATTGGTCAGTACATCCGTCCGCCAGATTAGTGAACCATCATGGTTGAACAGATAATGATGCTGTTTGTCCCGTACCAGAATCTCCGGGAAGGGATCCGTATCAAAATTCGCAAAGGCGAGGGCAGTAAGATCTATCCGACCAGATCGGGGGACGATCGGCAAAAGAAATTCAAGCTGGCCGTTATGATCCACCACACTCTGGCCGATGATGATCTCCCGTGTACCATCCAGATCCAGATCGATCACATGCAGTAGCGGCGCACGGGTACTATTTTGTAAAGCGCGGAAGGGTTGACCATCATATTCCCACAATAGCGTACCGTCCGCGCTGTTGTATGCAGCGATTCCGGTACGCCACACGCTTTGTACCTGGAACACGTATGCCATCAGAATTTCAACGGAACCATCCCCATCCAGATCGGCCAGTGTTACGCCGGCTCTGCGCCAGCTAAAAACATCGTGGCTCAGGGATTCACTGGTTCCATTAATATTGTTGCCGGGCCAGGCCAGGGAGTTATCGTGATGCACCGCCATCAGCAAATTGCTAACAACCGTCGAGCCTAATGCTCTATCAGCCGGGGCGATAATCTCCAGATCACCATCACCGTCGATATCCAGTAAGGCAGGTTTTGATTCACTTGCAAACCGTCGCACAGATGTGGGTGGAAACTCAGTGGCACAAGTAGTGCCATCGATAATCCACATGCTGCCCTTGCTGCCGCCAATAATGCGGATACCAACAATCTCAGTATCGCCATCGCCGTCCACATCGCCCACTGCAAAGGAGCCACTACGGGACACGACATCTGGTTCCGCATTACACTGGCGATCAAAACCCACGGTGATGGGTGGTTGCACTGGCGGCGTATAGATCAAGGAGCCATCACCCGGAAATGAATCCAGACTGCCCCGGGTAACATCGGCGGTTTTTATTGTGCTCAGTAGATCATTGTTGGCATCGGAGTCGTTTTCAAGCACACCATCCACCGGGATATCCAGCACATCATTACGGTCAATGGCGTAGGCGTCATCCACTGCCACCGGGGCAGCAGGTGAGTTAGCTACGATAATGCTGAAGGTGGTATTGTCAGAATCACCAAAACTGTCGGTGACGGTTGCCGTTAAACTCAGTGTACCTGCATCCTCAGGTGAGGGGATCCAGTTGATACTGCCGGTACGACTGTCAAACTGTAGCGCCTGGGGTGCGCCGCTTAAGGCAAAGGCCAGGATGTCACTGGGGTCGGCATCAGCGGCTGTCAGATTCAACTGTACGCTGCTCAGGGGGTCGACATAAATATCAGCAACGGCATCAATTTGTGGTGGATTATTGGGGGTTTCATCCAGCACGTTGATATTGAAAGAGGTGGAGTCACTCAAGCCACCGGGGTCGGTTACCGTCACAGTTGCTGAAAAGCTACCTGACTGATCCAGTGCGGGTGTCCACGCCAGCTCACCGCTGCCGGTATTGATCCCCATGCCGGTTGGGGCATTGGATAGGCCATAACGCAATACCTCACTCTCAGGGTCTGACCCGACAGCAAAGAGCATGATGCCTTGTCCGGCAACAGTGTTCTGATCTGCAATGGGGGCCAGTGTGGGTGGTTGATCGTTATCGCCGCCGTTTACACGAAGGAGGTAGATCTGTCGGTCTGTAAGACCACCGGAGTCAGTAACGATCAGGTCAACATCGGCGGGCCCGGTGGTCACAGGCAGCCAGCTAATGACGCCGCTATTTGAATCGATACTCATACCGGAGGGCGCTTGCATAAGGGAGTAGGTGAGCATATCACCCAGATCAGGGTCAGTGGCAGTCACGCCGTAACTATAGGGCTGGTTTATGCTGCCAGTGGTTACTGGCGTTGATGTAATCGTGGGTGGGTTAGACGGTTGGGGTTCAGGCTCGTCCGCGGTGAATGACCAGGATAGCGCACCGGGATTAAATCTGTACCGACGATTCTGGCGGAAGGTGAAGGTATCACTACTTGGGGTATCTCCTGAGCTGATGTTGCCCGCTGTCACTTCGCCATCTGTTATTACGGTTCTGCTGGAGCTGCTAGCCACAGTGGCGACCACGTTTTCCAGAGCGCCACCTGCATTGGCCAAGGTGATGCGATAGGTGTAATCGTAGTTGGAGCGACTGACTCTTGTTTTTGATACAAATTGATAGTTGCTGACCGAAAGATCCTCTACCGCTGCCCATGTGGGGGTCAGCGGAATGAGTAATGCGACAAGAAATACGGCAATAATGCGGGTAAGCCAGTTCATGATTTTTCCTCCGGTGGAGTAAATCTTTAAGTCAGCGAGATTAATGTGATGGTTGTTTGCGCCTTATGCCAAGTGTCAATAATCCCAAAGCAATCAAAGCGAGGCTAGCAGGTTCAGGTACGGGCTGCCCTGAGCCCATTTGCTGGGTGTTAGAATTACCAAGAATGTCTTCTCCGGAGCTATCATACCCAAAGAACTCGAAAAACTGGCTTGCTGGTGCCCCCTGACCGAGGAAGGTGAACACTACCGAAAAGCCTTGAACGGCATCGTCCGGAGCAATTAGGTCGACAAGGGCGAGGGCGTCGTAGAAGCCATCTACCTGAACACCTAAAATCAGATCTGTAGGCGCAACAAAGGCGTCCCAATTTGAGGGTGCTTCGTAATCGTTCGGATCCACTTCAAATTCACCAAAACCATCGGCTACGAGATTAAATTCATAGAGCCCGTAATCAAAATAGATAGTGAACTGCTCGATATCGTGGGGTGTTTCATTGCCAACGGTGTAGTCATATCGCCACAGATCCTCTCCGACAACAACATCTACAAGATCAGTGGCCTCATAAAAAATGGGGCTAGCAAATGCCACGCCAGAGGATAATAACCCAGGCAAACCCAGCAGAAAGCTCAGTGATAATATTTTCCAGTTTTTCATTACTATTCACTCCGATATTGATGGCCATCTTGTTCATTAGGCGGAGTTGTAAAAAAGCCTAGATTAAAACCGTTCGTGGCATCGTAACATACCAGAAGCAAATCTACCGCAAGAGTTAAATCTCCAAAACTCCTCTCTGAGAGAGGTGCACACGGTTGGCTTATCCACAACCATAAAAACCGAGACGCGGCCCCTAACGAGTTGATGAGAATAAGCAGAGCGCCTCCTATTTCTTTAAGTTCATGAGGGCAAGATTTGGGCCAAAAAAATAAATATCCACATAAATCAAACAGATATGTCGTTATGCGCTAATGAAAACATAACAAGTGTAAAGTTTTCTGACACTTTTCTTTAAATCTCTTGGGGTTTTATACCCCCGCTGACCGCCATGGAAAGTGAAACGAAGATCACCAGCACGAAGGTAAAACAAAAGTCTACATTGCCGGACAAAAACGAGGAATAGGTGCACGCCAGAAAACAAGGATGAACCTACGTAATAGTGTCGAGCCTGTCATAGGACACCTTAAATCAGATGGCAAGATGGGACGTTGTTACCTCAAAGGAGAACTAGGCGATGCCCTGAACGTCATCCTGTGCGGTGTAGGCCATAACATCCGCAAGCTACTCAGGTGGCTTTATTTTGCCCTAATAAAATGGCATGCGAACCCAACACAAGCACATTTGCACCTCGAAAAAATAGCGGTCATGCTTGAAAAAGTACGGGCCATAGAATGGCTTGCCCAAAATTTGTCAGGCTGTACAAAAAAACCTCTGTACTCTGTCAGATAAAATAGCAAAGTTGGTGTTTGAATAAACCACCCTCCATTCCTGCTAACATACCACCCTTATTCACTCAGTCCGACAACCGATTACTTTCTAATGGCCATTAAAGCAACAATTTTCAAAGCAGAATTACAGATCTCAGATATGGATCGCAATTACTATGCGAGCCACTCGCTGACCCTTGCTCGCCATCCCTCAGAAACCGATGAGCGGATGCTGATTCGATTGCTCGCTTTTATCTTAAATGCCAGCGAGTCACTGCAATTTACCAAGGGCTTAAGTGAGGATGAGGAGCCGGAACTTTGGGAAAAGAATCTCACCGATGAAATTGATCTTTGGATTGAGGTGGGTATGCCCGACGAACGGCGTATTCGCAAAGCCTGTAGTCGCTCTAAAGCCGTCATTCTGTACAGCTACGGTGGTCGAAATGATGTTTGGTGGCAACAGATCCAGAATAAGTTAACGCGCTTTAAAAACCTGAAAGTGGTTAATTTTTCTAAGCAATCGACCGAGCCACTCACAAACTTAGTCGAGCGAACAATGCAATTTGATTGCTCCATTCAGGATGGGCAGATCTGGATAACCCACGAAGGTGACAGCTTTTCAGTTGAGCCTGAAGTTTGGTTTGGTAGTGTGTAGGTGGTTTTAAAATCCCCCTTTTTCAAAAGGGGAAGTTAGTCGCCGCCTTCCTCTTTAGGCGGAAACAGCAACGAATGCTAATTTCTAACCCTTTACCGCAAGAAAAGGGGCAACCGCCAGTGCCAACAGCGCAAGCAAGCTCACTATCCCCAATGCTTGGCGGAGTAATGACCTCTCTCCCCTGTCACCCTTAAATAGTCCCGCGATAAAACGACTATGCAAAAAGAGATGAACCACCAACACAGTAAAAAAGCTGGTGGCAATATAAAAATGAATATCACCCCACTCATGCCGACTCATATCCCATATTGTCACTCCTCGCCCACTCCGTGGTGGAATAACAAAGTGCAACAACAAACCGGTTGAGCCCAGCAGTACAAACAGTGCGAAGGCCACCCCATCGATAAGTTTAATCAGGCTAAAGCGACTCATACCTTTCCTCTAAACTAAAAGCGTACCGATAAGGTTAACCCTAAACGAAAGAGAATCAACCGACAATAATCAACCGCACAGCATCCAGCTTAAGCCGCGCCTCTTTGAGCTGATCGATAGACAGCCCTGCGATCCCTTTTAATTCATCAATCTCACTTTGCTGAATCGACAGGTTAACCTCCTTGAGACGGGTTAATCGATCTAGCTCATTTTTAAAGGTCTGCCCCAGTTTTTTAGCCCCGTCTGCAACAATTGCGGCCATTTGCTTTGCAGCGATTGTTTCTGCTTTTCGCAAAATTACTTCGATCTGTTTTTTCTGACCGCTGACAAATTCGTTCAACTGCCTAGAATCAAGCCGATGTTTCGATACAATCAGGCTGTTATGCGGCACTTTGGCAGTCAAATCCTGATTCACCTGATTGATCAACACTCTAACAGGTGTGGGGGGCAAAAAACGACCCATCTGCAGTTCCGCAGGCGCACTGCACTCAACAATAAAGAGTGCTTCGATCAGGAACTGTCCCGACTTTAAGCCATCATGTTTAACAACCGAAACCGCAGCATTACCCGTTTCACTCGATAAAACGAGGTCCATTGCCGCAAGCACCATCGGGTGCTCCCAAGTCAAAAACTGCATCTCTTCACGAGCCAATGCGATCTCTCGATTTACGGTGACCGTCACCCCATCTTCTGGCAACTCAGGAAAATGAGAGGTTCTTAGATGATCACTCGGGCGCGGGATATAGCAATCGGGCGAGTGATATTCCACATCAACCCCATAGCAATCAAACAGCTTGTCCATGTAAGGCCAGAGAGATTTCTCCTGTTCAATGCCATTTAGCTGGCCGATCAACGCTGAAGAGATCGCTTCGTTACTGGAGTTGATCTCAAGTAGCTGATCACGCCCCTGGTGCATCTCCGCCTCTATCTGCTCCTTAATCTTTCGGCTTTGCTCAATAAAATCATCGATATCTTGTTTGCTATCAACAGCCAGAAGAGCTTCCAGTTCACCCTGCTGCTGAACATAGACCGCTTGAGCTGCCGCGCTATTTTTACGGAACAGGTTCAACGCTTCGTCATACCATCTAAATAGGATCGCCTGCTCGCTATTTTCTAAATAAGGAATATGAATTTGAATAATTTCAGTTTGACCGATTCTATCCAGGCGACCAATACGTTGCTGTAACAAGTCTGGATTACTGGGTAGATCGAATAAAACCAGATGATGTGCAAACTGAAAGTTACGCCCTTCACTGCCGATTTCTGAGCAGATCAGCAGCTGCGCATTACTCTCTTCGTCGGCAAACCAGGCAGCGGCTCGATCACGTTCAATAATCGACATCCCTTCATGAAAAACAACGGCCTGAATGGCAGTTTTTGCTTTTAACAAGGCTCCAAGATTCAGTGCAGTTACCGCATCGGCACAAATCAATAAAGCCTTCTGCCCCGCCAATTCAATCACCTTCTCGACCAACCAGCCATAACGCGGATCATCTTTAAGATCGATCAATCGTGGATCAGTCTCACACTGCAACGGATAACCATAACTAACACGCTCAGGAAAACCTTTAACCGTTCGTCTTGAATTTCTAAATAAAATCCGGCCAGTTCCATGATGATCTAGCAGCAGCCGAATTAGTGATTCTCTCGCTACCTCAGCCGTATCGGGATCATTAAGTTGTTCGAGCAACTGTCCCGCATCATCATTTCTCAGCAGTCGTTTTAAATCAGCCTGCAAAGTTTTTGTAAGCGCCTCTCCTTCTAGTAAAAAGCGAGCGGCCTTTGCTACCGGTTCAAACTCGGCCTCCTCTTTTACAAAAGCTTCAAAACTGTAGAAACGATCAGAATCCAACAGCCGTAAGCGAGCAAAATGACTTTCTTTCCCCAACTGCTCAGGCGTTGCCGACAAAAGTAGCAGGCTGGGCGTCTGCCCTGCTAATTCTTCAACAAACTGATACTCTGGGCTAACCGATTCCTCACTCCATTCTAAATGGTGCGCTTCATCCACAATCACCATATCCCAACCGGCCTCTAAAGCCTGCTGTTGGCGTTCTGGCTGTTGACTGAAAAAGTCCTGACTACACAAAACAAGCTGCTCAGATGAAAACGGATTCTCATCAACCATTTCAATACAGCGTTCCTCATCAAAAATGCTAAAACGCAGATTAAAACGGCGCAGCATCTCAACCAACCATTGATGCAACAATGACTCAGGAACGATAATTAGCGCTCGACGTGTCAAACCATTCAGCAATCGGTGATGGAGAATCAGACCGGCCTCAATAGTTTTACCCAGCCCAACCTCATCTGCCAACATCACCCGCAGGCGGTATCGGCTCGCCGCCTCATGAGCGATATAAAGTTGATGCGGAATTAAAGAGGTTCTACCTCCCATTAAACCTCGAACCGGTGACTGCTGAAGCCGCTGCGTATGCAGCCAGGTTTCATATCGCAGTTCAAACCAGGATACGGGATCAATCTGCCCCATAAAGAAACGATCTTGTGGACGGTTAAACTGAAGATGGTGATTTAAGTCGATCTCATCCAGAAGTATTTGCTCGCCCTGCTCATCAACACAGTAATAGGAGACCAGTCCGTTCTTCTCGGCCAACCGCTGTACCGTCAATTTCTGATTCTCAGAAGACTCAATCTCATCACCCACCGCAAAAATCACCCGCGTCAATGGGGCATTATCACGGGCATAAGTTCTACGCTCACCACTGGCAATGAAAATAACCGTTACACGATTAAATGAAGCATCCAAAATCAGTCCAAGCCCAAGTTCTGCTTCAGAGTGACTAATCCAACGTTGACCCGGTACAAAAGTATTCATAAAAACCTGTCTGTAAAATGAATAAGTAGTTCAAACTAGAAAGCCTCACGAAATAGCTGTGAGGCTTCTAAAAATGAAAATCAT
>QNFJ01000048.1 GCA_003646305.1 Gammaproteobacteria bacterium
ATATTCTCCTTGAGCTGATTACGCCAGGTTTGTATCTGGTTAACGTGAACATCATACTGACTGGCCAATTGTGCCAATGTTTTATCGCCCTGCAGCGTGGCCATGGCTACTTTAGCCTTGATCGCTATGCTGGCGATTAATCTCGGTCAGCAAACCGTCCATTAAACATAACGTTTCAAGGGTCTGTCTAAACCGCCAAAAGGTTGAGTGATCCGGAACAGATTCAGAAATATCGAGCCCCGTAAAACGACGAAACAGTAGGTCTCGGGCTAATGGTTTCTCCAGAGCTGGATCACTGAGCTTATACCCGCTTTGCAGTAGTAGGGCCTTGAACATGATCAAAGGAGGCCAGGCTTTCTCGCCTTGCTTTTTTGAGTGAATACCTGAAAGCTGCTACTCTAGGCGCGACCAGTCAATTAGCTCATGAACTGCATCAAGTTCTTTGAGTGCGTCATGGTCGATTAACATGGCATCTGCCAAGCTGCGCTGCGTGAGGTTCTTCCAAGCCATTTTGTTTGCTGTTTTTCTGTGATGTTATATTATCTCAAATAATAGAGGCTGCTTCTTGGTTTCGTGCAAAGGTCTCTAAATGCCATAATGTACCGTACCTGATTCAATAAAATAATATCGGGCAAAAAGGAAATAATATGCCTACCTGGATAATCCTCCTCTTGGGAGTTGCTCTTTTAGTCGCCGCCGCACTGCTTCTTCGAGGCCGCAATGAAAAACCTGAAAAGCAGAAACAATCTGTCCGCCGAACGGTTGCTTCGCTAACACCAAAGGAGCAACTCGAGCGTATTCGGCAATCCGAAAGGTTTTGGGGTGTCGCGATTGAAACGCGCGAAGACAGCCATGCTTGTAAAGCTGTGCATAAAGTTGTCGATCGGGAATTCCAAACCTATGACGTACCAAAACTCCCGCTTGAGGAATGCGACAACGTGAACTGTCGGTGCCGTTATTACGGCCTGCCCGACCTGCGCAAGAGTGAGCGTCGTGAGACGACAAGTGACCGGCGACAGTCTATTCGCTACGAACCCAACAAGGACAATCGCCGAATAGGTGAAGATCGCCGCAAAGCTGATGAGCTATGGAAAAATAGCAATACGCAGGATCTCTAGTTTCTGCACAATAAGACCGTACCCCATACAAGAAGGCCAGCATTAATGCCGGCCTTCTTGTATGTAACATAACTTCAACGCTACTTAGCAATAACCGCTTCGCAACGAGAAAGTATCTCATCGTCCGGCATACCCGAGTTCTTCCAGTATAAAACCTGAACAACCGTGCAGGCTTGCGGCACGATCTCACCTGAAACGCTCACTACCGCAGCTGTCTCAATGATCGGTATCGGTTTTGCCTCGGTCAATGCAAGTTTAACCATTGGTGCCTCAAAAAGTGCCTTCATTTTTTGTCGGAATGCGTGAGGCAGAACCGCTTTAGAATTGGTTATCGGCCCCGCAACCATATTACCCCCATAGGTATCCTCACCCTTTGTGCGCTTATACGCCAATAGCTCTTTATCCGCATTAAAGACTTCTAACTGCGCATCAAAATCAAGTGTGGTCATAGATGAAGTTAAACTTGTCCACTCTTTAAGTGTGATCAACACAAACTTTTCAGCTTCATGCTTCAGTAGCTGATCAACAGCAGCATCATGCCCAACAGAAGGTTTAAGCAATACAGGTGTCAACTTTCTAAATTTTCCATCCAATAGCTCGACCAATTTGTCAGAAAAGTCCTCCGCCATCGGTTTCTTCGAAAAAGTATGTGCATCGTAGGGCGCACCATAGCGCAGCTGATACTGCCCAATCACCGTTGCTGCTTTTTTCCCAGAAACCACATCTGACCGGCTATCCAATACCCCAATAACAACTCTATCAGCCTGAGATCCACCTATATCGAAAGGTTTATCTAATTGAGTCATATCGGGTGCAGTCGTGGCACAGCCCGCTAAAAAAGTAATCGCAATAATCCACCAACACCGCTTCAACATTTATATTCTCCAGATTATATTCGGACTCTTAGATATCAGTCCTGTTTATTATCCCCATAACTCCCGGGTATGATACTCTGCCTCGGTATTATAGTGACTGATAACAGGAACAGACAATGACATTTAAAACCGCCGATTTATGTGATGACCATTCTCACGGTGAACACCTCCAAATCGCCGACCCCTTATTTAAAATTTATGGTGGAAACCGCACATTTTCAGGAAAAATAACCACCCTGAAAGTCTTTGAAGACAACTCTCTTGTCCGTGAACTCCTTGAGCAAAAAGTAGATAACCGAGTCCTGGTTGTCGATGGCGGAGGCTCCCACCGCTGCGCGCTACTCGGCGACAACCTTGCCGAGCTTGGCTGTAAAAATGGCTGGAATGGCATTGTAATCTATGGCTGTATTCGGGATTCTGCTGACATTAACGGGATGCCAATTGGCGTCAGAGCCTTACATACTCACCCACTGAAAAGCATCAAGAAAGGAATTGGTGATCGAGATATCCCTGTTAACTTTGCGGGTGTCTCGTTCAGAAAAGATTATTATCTTTATGCTGACGATGACGGCATTGTCATTTCTGTAGAGGCGCTGATTTAAATGGGTCATAGACTTTCGAAAATATACACCCGAACCGGTGACTCCGGCACAACGGGCCTGGGTGATGGCAGCCGGGTCGATAAAGACTCTCTACGCGTAGAGGCGTACGGCACGGTTGATGAGCTCAATAGCCATATCGGTGTCCTGCTCGCGCTTGATCTACCAACCGAGATTCAAGAAACACTGACCAATATTCAGCACGACCTCTTTGACCTCGGCAGCGAGCTTTGTGTGCCCGGTTACAAAACCATCTTTGATGAACATATTGAGCTACTGGAAACGACACTGGATCAATTCAATGTCGACCTACCCAAACTTAAAGAATTTATTCTGCCAGGTGGCAATCAGGCAGCCGCTATATGCCATGTAGCCCGCACTGTCTGTCGGCGTGCTGAAAGGGTCGCCGTTAGCCTGGCACGTGCTGAAAAGATTAATCCGCCAGTGGTTAAATATCTAAACCGTTTATCCGACCTGCTGTTTGTCTTGTGTCGCGTGCTTGCTCGTCAGAATGAGGGACGCGAGGTACTCTGGCAGCGAAACAGGCGTTCATTTACAAATAAACCTGAAGAAAAATAGATGCATATTATCCTTGCTAACCCTCGCGGATTTTGCGCTGGTGTCGACCGTGCTATTGAAATCGTTGACCGCGCGCTCGATGTCTTCGGAAAACCCATCTATGTCCGGCACGAAGTGGTTCATAATCGATTTGTAGTCGAAAACCTTCGTAATCGGGGAGCTATTTTTGTTGATGAATTAAGCGAGATCCCAGATGACGCAACCGTTATCTTCAGTGCTCACGGCGTCTCTCGTGAGGTTCAAAACGAAGCAAAAAGACGGCTACTTCGAGTATTTGATGCCACCTGCCCGCTCGTCACAAAAGTTCATATCGAGGTTGCTCGCCACGCGAAAGCTGCCCGCAATGTGATCCTCATTGGCCATACCGGACACCCGGAAGTGATTGGCACAATGGGACAATATCAATGCGATGACCCCGCAGCAGGAATCTACCTCGTTGAGTCACTCGAAGAGGTCGATTCATTGGTAATTGATGAATCTAAAGAGACCGCTTTCGTCACTCAGACAACGCTCTCTATGGATGACACGAGCACGATTATCGAAACACTGAAGAGGCGATTTCCAAAGATAATGGGGCCCAGGAAAGATGATATTTGCTACGCCACACAAAACCGGCAGGATGCAGTCAAAATGCTCGCAGAGCAGTCTGATATCGTTCTTGTTGTCGGCTCGCCAAACAGCTCAAACTCTAACCGTTTACGAGAAATCGCGGAAAAACTCGGTAAACCCGCTTTTCTAATTGATAGTGCCGACGATATTCAACGTAAATGGCTGAATGGAATCGAAAGCATTGGCATTACCGCGGGCGCTTCAGCACCGGAAGTGCTCGTTAACAACGTGATCGATAAGCTCAAAGAGTGGGGAGGAAAAACCAGCATCGAAAGCAATGGCATTCATGAAACCGTTATTTTTCCATTACCAAAAGAGCTGCGTGCTTAGTTACTCAAAAGAATTGCAATAAAAAAGGCGGGGTGATCCCCGCCTTTTTTATTCTAGAAAGTTTCAGACGAAACTGTTCCAGGCTTACATACGCTCCCAAAGTGTAGCGATACCCTGTCCACCACCAATACATAACGTAGCCAGTGCATATTTACCCTGAACACGCTCAAGTTCATGAAGCGCTTTAACAACGATGATGTTTGCAGAAGCACCGATAGGATGACCTAAAGAAATCGCACTACCGTTAACATTTACTTTATCCATTGGAAGGTCAAGCTCTCGACAGACGCTAAGTGCTTGAGCAGCGAATGCTTCGTTGACTTCCCACACATCGATATCAGCAACGGTTAGACCCGTATTTTTCAAGATTTCGCGTACCGCAGGAACAGGGCCGATGCCCATAATTGCAGGCTCAACACCCGCGTGTGTGTAAGCAACCAGTTTAGCCATTGGCTTTAAGCCACGTGCTTCAGCAGCGCCTTTTTCCATCAATACCATTGCAGATGATGCATCGTTAATACCTGATGCGTTACCCGCAGTTACCGTGCCGTCTTTTTTGAACGCTGGACGCATGGCGGCTAGTTTTTCAACAGAAATGTCAGGACGAACGTGCTCATCTTTATCGAAAACTGTCACGCCTTTGCGTGATTTCATTTCAACAGGAACGATTTGTGAATCAAAACGACCTTCTGCTTGTGCATTCGCCGCGCGCTTGTGGCTTTCTGCTGCAAATACATCTTGGTCTTCACGAGAAACATTGTATTTATCAGCCAGGTTTTCGGCTGTCATGCCCATGTGGCCTGTGCCAAAAGGGTCTGTTAAGGCAGAAACCATCATGTCCAACATTTTGCCATCGCCCATTTTTTGGCCCCAACGCATGCCTGATGATGCGTAAAAAGCGTTACTCATAGACTCAACACCACCCGCAATCGCAACGTCATGATCGCCAACCATAATGCCTTGTGCCGCATTAACAATCGCTTGCATACCACTGCCGCATAAACGGTTAACCGCAATACATGATGTTTCGCATGGAATACCTGCTTCAATTTGCGCAACACGTGCTGTGTATGCATAACGGTCTTCTGCAGCAATTACATTACCCATAACAACCATGCCAACCTCTTCAGGTTTAACACCTGCTCTTGCAACACTTTCTTTTAAGGTGATAGCTGCTAGCGCACTCGGCGCGACCGATTTAAGGCTTCCACCAAAATCTCCAATCGCTGTTCTAACCGCACTTAATACAACTACTTCTTTTATGCCACTCATAAAACTGCTCTCCTGATTATTAGTATAGTGTATGGTAACTGCTTGAAACTCTGTGATGATATCACAACCGTTTAATTCTTTGAACCAACGCAAGTGGTACAGAGAACCCTTCAAAACCCTACGATAAACAGCGAACTTTATGAAAAAGCAATCGGTTAAATGGCTCGACAGCACCGGCTTTCACCGCCTTGCTTACTACGAATGGGGTGAAAGTAGTAATGACAATATTGTCATCTGCGCGCACGGTCTAACGCGCAATGGGCGAGACTTTGATTACCTGGCAAGCGCCCTGCAAAAGGACTACCGAGTCATCTGTCCTGATTTTCCCGGGCGCGGACAAAGTGACTGGCTCGACGATAAGAACAATTACGACTATCCATATTACCTCCAGGCATTTACAGCGCTAATTGCTCGGCTAAATTGCCAAGAAATCAACTGGGTGGGAACCTCTATGGGCGGCTTAACCGGCATGCTGATCGCCTCTCTTCCGGGCAATCCAGTGATTAAACTGGTGCTTAATGATATTGGCCCAGAGGTACCTGCTAGCGCACTTGCCTCTCTGGCTGAATATGTCGGGAAACAACCTGAGTTTGAATCGCTTGATTCGCTCAAGCAGCAGTTGAAGACTATCCATTCTGGTTTTGGGCAATTGAGCGAGGAACAATGGCAGCATCTTGCACAACATAGCCATCGCACTCTTGATAATGGCCACATTAAACTCTCTTACGACCCTGATATTGCTAAATCCTTCAAAAGGCTGGCAGGAGAAGATATCAACCTTTGGCCGGTATGGAATGCCGTTCATTGCCCCATTTTGATTCTACGTGGCGCGGAGTCTCCCCTGCTAACAAAACCAACCGCACTGAAAATGGCTGAGCGAAACCAGACAACACTTATTGAGATCCCAGGTACGGCTCACGCACCGGCCCTTATGGCGGAAGAGCAGATTGCTATCGTTGAGAACTGGCTTAAAAAGGAGCCTACTGCTCAGTAAGCGTAACGCCTTTGCCTAAACTGTTTGGGAATTTTCTTGCTAACCACTGCATCGCGTAACCATGCGGTAAATCCTCACCCGTTGAAACATAATGAAGTGTGTACTCATTCTGCAAATTCCCCATAATCTGGGAATGCGCTATCTCTTTGCCACACAGCAAAATATCATCCCCTTTTCTTAACAGGTATTGATCAGGGGGCATCACAAGTGCTTTTCTGGAACGATTCTGGACAACGAGCGCCACGGTAGAAAGCTTGTGTTCGCGGTTATTCGGGTCTCGTAAAATATCACCCATTGAAACCAGCTGGCCTGCCTCTATTTTTTGGACTACCGCCCCGCACATCTCTTCATTTACATGGATCGTCAGCAGGTTTGGCTTCTTTCCCCCAACACGCTCTTGAAGCTGCTGGATCACCCCTTGAAGAAATTCAGATCGAGAAAGGTTGTGCTTACGAACCTCCTGAAAGAATACCTTTAACAAAGAGGCTATCATCAGAAAAAGGATGCGCCTTGCTGCAACCAGCGATGGCTGCATGCTCATATCCGCTTCAGCCGCCGCAAATACAATCTCATTTTCGTGCCTGTTCTGCCGAACCATGGAATAAATATTGGGGTTGATTGATCTGGCATTAAGCAAAATGCTTAAATTGTGTCCATCATCATCGGTTCCGGCAACAATCCCAACTGCTGTCCCAATACCCGCCTTTCGTAAGGTCTTCTCATTACTTCTCCCCCGGATATAACTAAAGCCGGGCATTTCTTCAGCTATTTCATGCGGATCGATAACGGCTGTAGAGATGCCTTGCTTATCCAAAGCGGCATGTACCTCTTTTCCCATGCGACCATAACCACACAAAATCCAGTTCCCCCATGGCGGAGGAGATAGTGGTTTATCTAATGTGACACCAGGGGTACCCGACAACCATTCATTTAAAAGGTGAAGTGTCGGGGTATGAATCGTCGCCCCAAGATAGGTGGCAAAGGTTTTAAAAGGATCAACAATATGGATATCATCCCCGAGCGTCGCTAGGGTTTCTTCATAAACATGGGTTGTCGATTGCGTAATAATCTTCGCATGTGGATTAAGCAGGCGCGCTGTTACCGCAATTTTCAGGTTAACCTCTTCATCCTTGGTAATCGCAACAACGCCCTGACAATTAGAGCGCTGAAGCCCCGCTTCAATCAGATGCTTTGGAACACTCGCATCGGCGCACAAACCCGGCATCGGCACCTTGTAGTCACGAAGTTCCAGAGCCCTGATTCGGTCAATCTCACCTTCAATAATGACTGCCGGGATGCCCGCATTACTCAAACCACGAGCCAACAGGCTTCCTGCGTCCCCAAACCCGCAAATAATAAAGAAAGGCTCGGAAATACGCTGAACTTTACGCGTAAAATTCCATTCAGAAACAGCCTGTTGAAAATTCTCGTTCTGAAGTAGTCGAATAATTGAGCCCAGCGCATAAAACCAGGTCGCTACGCCCACAATCAGAGAAAGCGTCGCCCACATCCGCTGAGCATTACTGAACTCGTAAGGAATCTCCCCAAAACCGGTGGTTGTTGCGGTATAGGTGACGAAGTAAAACGCATGAAAGAAACTCATATAATAAGTTTCACCATCAACCTCAATACCAGGAATAAGAACCATTCCAAGAATCGAAATGGCGTAAACACAAACAAGCGTGATGAGCGGCCCACGCATTGCGCGCAGGATAATAAATAAAACTCGGTTTGATTCTATTGAATCAAAGTGCGGCATCAGCTTCTACCGCTTAGACATCAATGACTCAGCAACCAGCATTATGACGGAAATCACATTAGCCAGCATCGCACCACCCGTCAGAGAGACAATACTTGCCATCACTTCTGGCGTAAGTCCACCGCCTGTCACATGTTCCGCAACACCCCAGGTAATCGCGGCTGCAAACAGCTGTAGGTCTGCCACCAAACTTGTCGAAAGCAGAACCGCGCCTATATGAGAGCGATCACCCAGTTTCAACCCTGTCGCAATAATGTTCACCACGATCACCGCGAACAGCTCCATCACATTATGGTGGTCAGGATTGCCTATTTCACCGATAAAAAAACCAAAATTCAGTGTTAATGCAAGAACAATAAAAAAACCAAAAATTACTTTTTCCAGATTCATTTTTCTTCTTCCGCAACAGGATCAACCCAACATGCGCGAATCATACGCCAACTATTGATAATTCTCTATTTATCCTGGTTGCAAAAAAATATCTTTCAACATAATGGATATTTCAAATTTATCGTCTATAACTTCTTGATAAGCTCCAGCCATGAATTAACATTCAGCTCTACTCCGCTACCTGGCTGATAAATAAGGTTAAACATAATAATGACTATAAACAGATCTTCCTCATCCCAGGCCTTGCTACTTCTAGTTATTACGGCTTTAACAACGGGCCTGCTCTCTGGTGCAATTATTGGTGCTGCCGGTGACGCACTAGTCACCGGAATAGCAAGTGGCCTGGCAACAGGGCTCCTCAGCAGCTTAATACTTCTATTTTTGCTGATCAGGCCTCTTGAAAAGTCCGCTAATACTATTATCGAGACACTGGAGAGCTGCGAGATTAAAGATACGGATAATTCAAACAAACTATTTGGCCCCATTCAGGCTGCGACTACAAAGTCCATTCGTGACTTTCATGACACCGCTCGATCACTTGCTCAGAATGGCAACACCGTTGCCATTGGCTCTGCCGAAGTTTCATTTTTTGTCGATACATTGAAAAAAGCCGTTAACGACCAGGCAAGTCATGCCTCGCAAATTGCTTCCGCAGCAGAAGAAATCGCTCAAACAACCAGTCAAATTGCCGGCAATGCCCAACTTTCTGCCGACGCCGCTACGGCGACCCGCAATGAAAGTGAAGAGGGTCAAAACTCTATCGAAGAGGCAATTCAAAGAATTCACAGTGTCAGCGCTAGCGTCCAGGAGACCTCCGCTTCACTGGCGACACTTCAGAACAAATCTGACCAAATCCAGAATATCACCCAGGTCATCAATACCGTTGCTGAACAGACTAACCTACTCGCACTTAATGCCGCAATTGAGGCAGCACGTGCTGGCGAACATGGCCGAGGTTTTGCCGTCGTCGCCGACGAGGTTCGTGAGCTGGCCAACAAAACAGCCACCGCAACCAGTGAAATTGGCAGCATGCTGAATGAGATTCAAGCTGAAACCAGCAATGCTGCTTCGGTAATGGAGGGGCTGGTTGGCAATGTCAATGATGTCGTTAAAACCACCGAACAGGTTGGTTCAAGCCTACAAAGCATTGGCCAACAGGCAACAGAGTCTGAATCGCAGGCTCAGGAAATTGTTCAGGCCATTGCCGAGCATGTTACTGCCACTGAAGAGATCTCCAATGGTATTGAAGTGATTCACAATAAACTTCAGGAAACCGAAGGTGAAACGCAACATGCTTCCGACCAGGCAAACTACCTAGCCAGTATGGCTGAGCAAATTTATGGCTCGCTATCTCATCTAAATCTCGGCACCATTCACGATGAATTGCAAACCGCCGCAATCAAAATGGCCGGCGATGTTGGCAAAATGTTTGAAGAGGCGATTCGCCGCAATGAGATCACCGAGCAGCAGCTATTTGACCAGAACTACCAACCCACAACAGGCACCGATCCACAAAAATATACGACTCAATATGACAGTTTTGCAGATCGGTCTCTGCCCGCCATTCAAGAGCCCATGCTCACCCAAAACTCAGCACTAGCCTATGCTATTGCAACCGACACCAATGGCTATGTTCCAACACATAATAACTGTTTCTCAAAACCATTAACCGGCGATTACCAAACAGACCTAGCTGGAAGCCGCAGTAAGCGCCTATTTCAAGACCCAACAGGGAGTCGCTGTGGTGCCCACACAGAGAAATTCCTATTACAGACCTATAAGCGTGACACTGGAGAAATTTTTCACGATCTCTCTGCACCTGTTTATGTAAAAGGTAAGCACTGGGGCGGTATTCGCCTCGGATATCGAGCGGATAGCTAATCGCGCTCTAAAGCAAAATTAAAGAAGGCCGCTATTCCCGACAATCAGGAATAGCGGCCTTTTTAGTCAGTGTAATACCTTATATAGGGTTAATCTAATTTAAAGAAATGTTCACGGTAGAACTTTAGCTCTTCGATAGATTCAATCACATCATCGAGCGCTTGGTGTGATCCTTTTTTCTTAAACCCTTTACTCAACCCGGGAACCCAGCGAGAAGCCAACTCCTTAACAGTCGAAACATCTAAATTTCGATAATGGAAAAAGGTCTCTAGCTCGGGCATACAACGCGCCATAAAGCGCCTATCCTGACAAATACTATTACCACACATAGGTGATGCGCCTGCTGGTACCCATTTCTCCAGAAAAGTAATCGTCTCTTTTTCAGCCGCTGCCTCGTTAATCCTGCTCGCCTTTATCCGATCAATCAAACCTGACTGGCCGTGATGTTTTTGATTCCAGTCATCCATCGCATCAAGCGCCGCATCATTTTGATGGACCGCAATCACGGGACCTTCAGCCAAAATAGAGAGGTTCTTGTCCGTCACGACGGTTGCAATTTCTATGATTAAATCATTCTGCGGATCGAGCCCTGTCATCTCAAGGTCGATCCAGATTAAGTTTTGCTGATTTGATTCCATCTAAGGCCCTGTATTGGTTATAATCTTTCCTTTCGATTACCCGCCAAAATGACAGGCAAACTTTCATCTCCATACACTATCAAACTATGAATGCTTTCACTGCAATTTTTATCACCGCGCTCGTTATTTCGTACATTGTAGAACAATGGCTTGCTCGCAAACAAACGATCACTGTCACAAAACATCGAGGTGAAGTGCCAGAAGCATTCAAAAAAACCATCACCCTCAAGCAGCACCAAAAGGCCGCAGACTACACGCTCGACAAACTAAACCTGGGCCTAACCGAAGGTCTTGTCTCAACAATGACTCTGTTGTTGCTTATTTTTGGTGGCATTCTTAACTATCTGGCCATTTTCTGGTTCCAGGACATTGCCTTTTCATCTCAACTTTTAGGTGGTGTTTGTGTTGTTTTATCTGTTTTCATCATCTCGCATTTAGTTGGGCTGCCCGTCAATTGGTATCAAACATTTAAATTAGAAGAGCAGTACGGCTTCAATAAAACAACCCGAGGGCAATTTGTTAAAGATCAGCTTCTGCAAATTATCCTGATGATTGTGATTGCAGGCCCACTTATTGCCGCCATTCTCTGGGTCATGCAATACCAGAAAGAGTATTGGTGGCTGATCGCATGGGCGATTCTTATCAGCTTTTCTCTGCTAATGAGCTGGCTGTATCCCGTTCTAATTGCGCCACTGTTTAATAAGTTCAAACCACTCGATAATCCTGAACTTAATGAGCGCATTCAAAAGCTAATGGAC
>QNFJ01000049.1 GCA_003646305.1 Gammaproteobacteria bacterium
ACGCTCACTCACAAAAGCCCTTCTTCACCCAAGGCTTTTTGTACGGCATCTCTAGTGCTTATTCTATCTTGGTATGCCTGAAGCAAGGGCCAGGGAGAAAGATCAAAATCAACGTGTGGACACCAACTTAAAACGGTATACAGGTAAGCATCCACCACGGTAAAGTCATCGCCCATCAAGTAGGATTTATCACCTAATTTCGAGACTAAAACATTTAGACGATTAGCAAAGTTTTCTTTAAAAAAGTCACGAGCATTATCGGGTAATGCTGGGTTAAAAAGCACACCAAGCCCTTTATGTAACTCAGTAGAAATAAAACTAAGCCACTCTTGAAGTCGATAGCGCTCGATACTACCTGCAATTGGGGCCAATTTTTTACCCGGAACTTGATCTGCAATATACTGAACAATTGCCGCACCCTCTATCAATAATTCACCATTATCAAGTTCTAGTGCAGGCACATAACCATAGGAATTAACCTTGAAAAAATCACCTTCTTTTTCGATCGTTTTTTGTTGAATATCAACTTTTACCAATTCATAAGGTAAATCTGCTTCGCACAAGGTGATATGGGGAGACAAAGAGCATGCTCCAGGAGCGTAATAGAGTTTCATAATGATTTCCTTTTAGCATTCATTAAAAATAATTTTAAAAAAGCACCGGTTATACCTCTAACCTTGCAGGCATTATGCTGCTTGGGTTTCCCGAAAAGAACGAACAATCATGTTAAAACCTTGCCTATTACTGCCAACATGAAGATTAAGCATGTAAAACAATACGGTGAACCTTTACCATGACAGCCAAGCTAAAAAACAAATCCCCACTATGTCTCAACTCGCTGAACTGCTCACACAACTGAATCCGCCGGAAGGTTTTTCAGAGTCAATCTTTAAAGGTGTGCATTTCATGAAAGCCACCCACCATATCCCGCGATCCCCACTTTTGTATGACAGCGGAATTTATATTATTGCCCAAGGCAATAAAGTAGGTTATTTGGAGGGGGAGTATTTTGAGTATGACATGAACAACTATCTGGTTGTATCGGTTGCTATGCCGTTTGAATGCGAGACGTTTGCAACACCTGAAAGCCCATTACTTGGACTCTTTATTGAGATTGATGCAGTGCAACTGTATGACATAATTGCTCAACTAAGGCAGCACACCGGTTTTCCTAATTGCGTAGAAAAGATAATGCCAAAAGGCATTGGCCCTGCCCCACTCGAACTAGAAATGTATGAAGCCGCTACACGGCTAGTCAATTGTCTCAATTCAAAGACAAAATCCAATGTGTTAGGAGCCGGCATAATACGCGAGATTTTATTCCATGCACTGCATGGAACGCAGTCACCTGTTCTATTTTCATTAGCTTCTCATAATGATAAATACGCCCGTATCGCACGCGCTATAAAATTTATTCATGACCACTATTCAAATAAGATTGATATAGGGGAATTGGCCAATCAGGCGAACATGAGCACATCGAGTTTTCATCGCCATTTTAAGGAAATCACCTCTGAATCACCCATACAATATTTAAAAAAGACCAGGCTCAATATGGCCCGAAAAATTTTGTTACAGAGACACTCAAACGCTAATGTTGTCGCTAAAGAGGTCGGTTATGAAAGTGAGTCACAATTTAGTCGTGAATTTAAACGATATTTTGATGAGCTTCCTTCAAGTTTAAAAAACAGACAGAAATAGCAGCTAAGCAACCCATTAAGGAAAAGAGCATGATTACCACTATTGTTAATTTCACGCCTCCGTCAGCCATTACGCTAGAAGATGCTACGGACTTATTTGAAAAGGGTGCAGACAATTATCGAGTCGTTCCGGGACTCATTAGGAAGTACTATTTATTATCTAATGACGGCAGCACGGCAGGCGGTGTTTATTTGTGGGAAAGTAAAGAAAAAGCAGACGCTTTCTACAACCAAGAATGGCTTCAGCTCATCGAAGATAAATACCATTGCAAGCCTATTATTAGTTATTTTCAAACACCTGTTATTGTAGATAATTTTGCCGACAGTCTTATTGTTGAACGCCCAAAACCCTAAATTAAAAAATAGAATTCAGCCTGCTAATTTGATTTCATTGTAATCAGAAGTCATTTAGGGAAAGAAAGGTGGGCTGGTGTTGTCGATAGTGTCGGTTCAACCACGCTTGCCAACGCCATCTCTCAGGTCAAACGATATGGCTGTGTGGCTGCTTGTGGGCTAGCGGGTGGTTTCGACTTGCCTGCAACTGTTTTCCCTTTCATTCTTAGAGGAGTTGTACTCGCGGGAGTTGACTTGTGATGGCACCAATGGAATTACGTCTAGAGGCATGGGAGCGCTTAGCCAAAGACTTACCAACAGAAAAGATTAATGACATCAGCTCAACCCAACCCATGTCCCAGTTAACTCGGTTAGCTGATGATATTGTCGCCGGAAAAACACGAGGCCGTATCATTATTGATGTAAACGCATAGTCTCGTCACCAGGCACTATTTTTAAATAACGGTAACGCACAAAGAACTTACCATGTCTCAACTCGATCATATAACAGCACTACAGGGACTCATCCTCGTGAATATAATGACTGGATAAAAACGGGTCCTCAAGTAGATTCCGCACAGATTTAACCTCAAGCGAGGATTATCGACTCAATAGGCAAGCTCTATCTGAAGAATGAATTCTATGGGGTACTATAATCAAATATGTGGAAAAACAATGTCACCGCGCAAAGGTCTCGTGTTGAATATGAGTTATAAGCTGCCATTCCACTAAAAATGAATACCAACGAAAGGAGTAAATTTTATGAAAAAATATTTTATTGTTTTAATCTGCGCTCTTGGCACACTGGCTATCAGCAATGTACAGGCTGAAGGTTTTAGTTTATCTAGCCTCGATATTAATGGGCAAATAACAAATAAACAGGTGTTTGCCGGATACGGCTGTGAAGGCGACAACATTTCTCCTCAATTGAACTGGGATAATGCACCCGAAGGTACAAAAAGTTTCGCCATTACCATGTACGATCCAGATGCCCCAACGGGTAGTGGTTGGTGGCATTGGGTCATCATTGATATTCCAACATCAACGAATTCACTAAAATCTAATGCGGGGAACATCAAATCAGCCATAGCGCCTAAAGGTAGCATTCAAATTCCTACCGACTTTGGTGCAGCTGGTTATGGTGGCCCATGTCCACCAAAAGGAGCTGGCGCTCATCAATACATTTTCACAATCTATGCGCTTAAAGTAGAGAGCCTTGGCTTAAAGGCAGATGCAAGCCCTGCATTGGTTGGTTTTTACCTTGGCCAAAATACCTTGGCTAAAGCATCTGTTGTGGGTTATTACGGTAGATAAATAGAGTCAAAGCCTCACTCGGCTTGGAGCTAGATATTCTTTTTTAAGAGCTTATTTTTTAACAGTATTTTCTTGTTTTTCAGCACCAGGCCTAGGCCACACAAAAAAACCGTCCTTGTTTGGCATATTAATGTCCGTCAATGATTTTGCATCGAGCACTGTTTTTGCATCGATAACGTTACTTTCACCCAGAATGTACGCTGAGATAGCGTAGACTTCGCTATTTGTAAGCGAGCCAGGGGCATCAAACGGCATGGCTCGTTTTAAGTAATCGAACAGAATAGGCGCTTTAGGCCAATAACTCTCAACCGTCTTCTTTGGCTTGTTGGAAGATAAGCTGTTACGCCCGCCAATAAGAGCATTACCTGCGCCGGCAACACCCTCTAGTTTGACCCCGTGGCAGGCAGCGCACTTTTTAAGGTAAAGCTCTTTTCCTACAATATAGCTTCCGCTGCCTGCTGGTAATCCTTGGCCATTGGACATAACCGTCGTATCTATTTTCCTAATGTCAGGTTCACTCAGTTTTTTGCCAAAATTATAACCATTATTATCGGCAGAAAGGCCAGAGAGCGGAAAGAACATGAGCATTAACAACACGCCGTGCGCATTAATTTTAGTTGTCATTTCATTCCTCAAGTGCGATGCGTATTTGATACGTAACCATCTTTATCTATCACCCAACTTTGGATCCCGTTTTGATGATAGAAAGAATTTAGACCTCGTTCAGCGATGAGTTGTGTGACGGTCGGCTGCACATAACCGGTTTCATCGATGCAACGGCTTTGTATCACAGCAAGCTCTCCGTTCCACTCCCAAGGCAGTCTGAAACGGGTGTGGCAATTAGGTAGCAAGGGAGTTTGCAGCATCGCTTTTTGCCAGGTCTTTCCGTCATCGACAGATACTTCAACGGATTTCACTCGCCCTTGTCCTGTCCAAGCCAGCCCAGTAATCTCGTAAAACCCCGTCTTATCAAGGTGCATCCCCGCAGAAGGAAACGTAATAACTGACTTTGCATCCATCGTAAGAGAAAACAAACGTGATTTACCATCTTCATATAAATCACTGTAATGTGACGTTTCCCAACGGGACAACATGGGCTGATCAGTAAATTTTAAGCTGTGCAACCATTTAACATTAGTATTCCCTTCAAAACCAGGTAATAGAAGACGCAAAGGGTAGCCCTGCTCAGGCCGAATGGCTTCACCATTTTGCGCATAAACGAGCATTGCATCGTCCCATACTTTTTCAATGGGAATACTGCGGATAAGAGAAGAAGCATCTCGCCCTTGTGCTAACATCCAAGAGGCGTTCTTTTTAACCCCAAGCTCTTTTAAAACGGTTGAAAGCAGCACGCCCGTCCACTCAGAGCAGCTCGTCAAGCCATGCGTTTCTTGTACAGATTGTTTTGTTGGCTTACGCCATTCGCTATAACTGTTACCCGAACATTCAATGAAGTGAGTCCGGGTTTGTGATGGAAAGCGCTTAAGTGCGTCTATAGAAAACTTTTGAGGGCTATCGACAAGCCCATAAATAAAAAGTTGATGCTCATTTGGGTCAATCGTTGGAATGCCAGCATAGTGGCGTTCAAAGTGGAGCCCAGACGGTGTAATGATACCTCGGCTATTTTCTAGCGGTGTAAACGATACCGAAACTTGTTTATTGGGGGCTGAAAGATGTAGCCGTGTTTCTGTTTCAAACTGGGAGCGCGTACCATACCCCTTATCAAGACTGGGCTCACGGCCTTGAACTTTAGTGGGATCCTTCGGAACTGCATACTCAACCGACCCTGGTGTGGACGCGTTCACTTGGTTAGCAATAATGCCCCCGACGCCTCCCGCTGTTAATTGTGCCATTCGGTTAAGAAAACGGCGGCGACTGTTATCCGCTTGATTGGTCTCAGTCTCAGCCACAACTTCAATTGCACTGGGCTTGGGCATATTTATATCCTCCACATAAAAGTGTTATGAAAAGCAGCGTGAGCAAAAAATATGGCCTTAAATACTTACAAACTGATCGAGTCAAAAGCGACATCTGTAACGCCAACGGGGTAAACCTCCATTACAAATATACCCAAGTCATATTTACTACATAACAGGCTCTATTTATGCAGGTTTCATCCGTTAAAAAATCACCCGAAAAATTGTTCAAATGTTAGCAGCTGTTAAATACTTAACTGCAGGTGGCGCTGTCAATAATGCACCTAATTTTTCCAAATCACCCCTCTCTGCACGCCAAGCCATATAACTTTCGTGGTCCGCACGAACGTTCCATTTCTCTAGCAGCACAATGTTTAAAGGGTCGTCATCATTACTGGTAACAATAACACCCTGACAACCTTTATAAGCTCGTGTATCTGGCAATATAGCTTCGAGTGTATTTAATAGTGTTTCACGGTTTTCTGGACTAACTTGTAAATCTAACGTAACGTCAATGGACATGCTTATTTCCTTTTTTAAGTTTAAAAAGATGATATTTCGATTGCTAAACGGCTTGCGCTGCCTACTCTCAGTAGACCTTAGCCTAAATTAGAATTGACTAATGGGCACCTTATTCATTTATAACCTTGTATGCCCGTTTGAACCATAGCCTTGTCACTGTGTACTATTTTTTAAATAACGGTAACGCGCAAAGAAGAGTTTTTTCAATTTAGCGTCCCATCAAGAATCTTCACTACCACGGCACCACTGAGTCACTTGGTTAATAGAGGAGGTATAGCCTAGTTCAGCGATTTGTTTCAAACGATCATATTCGAGTGTTCCAACCGATTCAACAGATAATAATAAATATAAACTAGCTAGGTTTTGCTCATCTGTGCGCATGCTTTTATTAACAGCGGCTAGTGTTATGGAGCGGGAAATGATATCGAAAATACTGGGAATATACGCTTTGCGGCGAAAAGGATTAAGGTGTGCCAGTAGCAATTTTAGCCCTGAACCAGACATGAAGTGACTTTCATTGCTTGCCAAATCGATTTTAGGTGAAATATCTACGGCGATAATTTTACCTCCCGAATAGAGGTCATTCATAACGTCAATCGGTAGGTTATTAAGTACGCCTCCATCAACCAACAAATCTCCAGACTTAATAACTGGAGGCATCATTGCCGGTAAGCTCATGCTGCTACGAAGAGCCTCTGCGAGCGACCCTCTATAATGGATAACTTGTTCGGCACGGGTAAGATTTGTCGATACACAGAAAAAAGGAATCCATAAATCTTCAATCTGCTTATTACCAAGAGCCATCTCAAGGTTCTTCTCAATTTTTCTTCCTTTGATCAAGGAGATAACTGGCAGCGTAAAATCAAAAAAGTTGCGAAAGTACTGTGCACATAGATTAAAAATCTTGTCAGAATTATATTGTAATGCAACGGCGGCACCAATGACTGCTCCGATGCTAGTTCCTCCAACGGCATCAATAGCAACGCCATTAACTTCGAGCGCACGCAACACGCCAATATGAGCATAGCCACGAGCTCCACCACCACCTAGTACGAGTGAGTTTGCGTGTCCACTAAGAATTCTAGCCAGCCGCGCATAATCTTCCGTTTGCCCTATACGAACATGGTAAAACCTTAAAATGCTACGCTCATCTAACCAGCGTTTTGTATTTGTTATCTCTGTTGTACCCGAAGGATGAACCAGAATGAGGCTCTGCTTTAGGTGACTAGAAAAATCCCAGAGTGCGTTGACTCTCTTTTCTTGTTCGCTTTGCTTAAAGTCAGAATCAAAATCTGCGACTAATAATAAATGATCGGACTGTCTAATCGCTCTTTCAGTCCAGTTAGACCAAGGACCATCGGCTATAAGAATGATATTCTCATAGATGGTTTCTTTTTTATGAAGCCATTGCGAAACTGCTGAGTTACCAATGCCTATGCTGGTCTCGTTGGAAATACCCTCTCGCCCTAGCTCTTTATCGATATCTTCTGCAGTAAAACACGCTGTCGAGCCTGTAAACTTCATTGTTTCAAATAATGAAGGGATAAATTCACGCATATTAAAATTTTGGTGAATAGGCATAACAGCATAGGTTGACCCTCGATGATACTGTGGTGCTTTATTGCTAATTCTGTTTCGTAATCTTATCGCGACGAGACGTGCCACTTGCAATGTAATTTGAGGATGGGTGCTGGTTAATTTATCGAACCCGGCACTTGAAAGTCTAGCCAGAACAGTATCGCGTGCTGCGGACAATGTAGATTGGCGGCCTGAACGAGTAAGCAAAGCAACTTCACCAACTGTTTCCCCGGCAGTCATTTCAGTGATGAGTTTCTGCCGGCCATTTCCTTCATCGGTGATCGCCCGCATTCTGCCCGATAAAACTAAATAGATAGAATCTCCGCTGTCCCCTTGTCGATAAAGAACTTCACCACTATTTAAACTTCGCCATTCAATTCCTTTGAGTAACTCTTTAAAGCCAGGTGGATCATTAAAATTAAACAATTTGCTCATGTAGACTGCAAATTGCCCTCTATAATTCAGGTTGAGAAGCGTTTTATTAAAATGAAACTGAGCCTCTGGAGATTGCTTTATTAGTGGCTTTAGGGTTTTATTTGGGATAGAAATGAGAATGACTAGCTCGGCAGCAATTAAGGAAATACTGCCTTTGGTGCTCAGTTGGGTCATAAAGAAACCAACCAAAGAACCTTCACCATACTCATCTAAATACTGCTCTCCAGCAGTATGATTATTTAAAACAAAACAGAGCTTTCCAGAGGCGACTACAAAAAAATCACCTTGATTTTCATAGTCGAACTTAATTTTCTCACCTGCTTGAAGCGTTAACAGGCAACTATCTTGGGCAATTTTCTCAATAATTGTCGGCTTAAGCTGCCTAAGTTCTGGTGAATTTCGTAGCACCTCATATCGATCTTTTATGCTTATTTCCATTATTTTTCTTGTTTAAATCTCTAATTGATAACAGTGGGGTTCAGACATTGCAGAGGCAATCACTTTCTTGGATTCGTTACCACCAGCACCGCCAAGAACAGAGCGGTGGTAATGCGCTTCGTTAGCTGTTTTTTTGCTATGGCTGTGCCTTTTTAGGCATGAGATACCAGAGGACTAATGCCACCAGAAATAAAGCTGGAATATCACCTAATAAATGAGCTTTCTCTGTGTCATCCATGATAGCTTGAACGAGCATGATTCCAGCATGGACAATACTCGACCAGATCGTAAACCATATAAGACTTGCATTGGCCAAAGGGTCTTTTGCAGACAGAACTAAAAATAGTCCCAGCGTAGCGTAAAGCCCCATCATCATTTGCTCATATTCGGATTGTCGTGGCGTCCACCCCCAACCCGCAGGCCAGATCCACATCATCATTGCTGGCACACCCACTATAAAAATAACGCCAAATAGGTAAAGTGCAATTTTCAAATACTTGATTTTTTCATCTTGTTTCATGAGATTTATTCTCTTGTGGGTGTATTGATACTACTTTTCTAATAGATCTTCGGAATAATTTTTGATGTGCGCTTTTGGTAATGACTATACGATTCACCAACGGCCTTCACCAGCGCCTGTTCCTCAAAATGGATGCCGATAAAAATATAAAGGCTCATTCCGATTGAGAAGACTAAATGACCCACCGTCATAACCGGTACCAGCCAGAAAGAGATCAGGAGGCCAAGCATCATTGGATGCCTGATCCAGCTATAAATCCATCGTTCTGTAAAACGAACATCTGTGTAGGTTTTTTCTACAAAATGCAGCCAGCTATGGCGCAGACCAAACAGGTCAAAATGGTCGGTTAAAAATGTTGAGATCAATGTAATTGTCCAACCTAAAGCGAACAGCCCCCAAACGACCACCTGTAATGCACCCTCTTCAATTCGCCAAATCTCCCCACTCATCGGTTGCCAAAGCACCATGACAACGGCCAGCGTAATGGTTGAGACAAGAACATATGTACTTCTTTCAAGGTGGTGAGGTATAACTGTTTCGATCGCTTTTTTATACCAATCTCTTGCCATCACACTATGTTGAACACCCCAAAGAAGTAGCAACATGATATTTATGACCAATGCTAATGTTCCGCCCCCCTCTGTGGTGATTGAAAGATGGATGGGAACATAAAAGCCCCCCACAAATGCAATCAAATAAAGAAATACCGCAAAAAACAGCAGATAACTCATAACGCCGTACAACATCACAACAGCTCTCATTACTTTCTCCTGAACCTTTCATTTTAATAAGTGGGAAATCGTCTGCTCATCTAGCATCATAAAAGTACACATCCTTGTGCTGAGGGGGTACTACTCCTTTACGGTAAAAAGGCTCCGTCAGACTGTAGTGGCCAGATTAAGAACAGGTGGACTTTATTATGGTTTGCGAATTGAAGTATAGTAAGGTCTAAATATGACAAAACCGTGCTATTTATGCCAAATATAACTATTACTATCCTCGCGCTTGAGGAGACGATGGTTTATACCCTAGCGGGTCCCTACGACATTTTCTCCACAACAACACTTTATAGTCAGCAATTGATGCCCGAAAAACCCGATTTTTCAGCTCAAACATCCATTGTTGGAATGAAAAAAGGGCCTCTGGCCTGTTACAACGGATTGACAATTGAATGCCAAAAAGCATTTTCTGAGGTTACAGAGACAGACCTGATTTTAATTCCATCCATTAACTTTATAGATGAGCCTTTCTTAACAAAGTATCCGGAGTTAAAAGATTGGCTGACAGATCATTATAAAAAGGGAACGACAATGGCTAGTATCTGTGGCGGTTCCTTTTTGCTGGCAGAAACGGGGCTATTGGATGAAAAAATAGCGACAACACATTGGGCGTTTGCAGATGCAATGCAGACTCAATTCCCTAATGTGACGGTGCAAAGCGATATGATTATTACAGAGCAAGATAATATTATTTGTGCGGGCGGCGCTACTTCTTGGCAAGATTTGGTGATGTATTTGATCGAGAAACATTCAACTTCAGAGACATCAACCTATATTGAGCAGCTGTTTTTACTAAACTCACATCAACACGGCCAACGCCCCTATAAGCAGCTGAAAAGCACAATATCGCATGATGATTTAACGATTAGAAAAGCACAGATTTGGATCAAAAATCATTTGAATCAGTCTGATTTACTCTCAACGACGATCAATGAATCAGGCTTAGCGGAGAGAACGTTTAAACGCCGATTTAAACAGGCGACAGAACAGTCACCTAATGAGTACATTCAAAATTTAAGAATTGATACCGCCAAGAATTTGTTACTGACTTCATTATCCCCCGTACAAGAGATATCAGAACAGGTCGGCCTAATGGATGGAAGCTATTTTCGGCGTCTGTTTAAACGTAAAACTGGCATGACAGCACACGATTTTAGAAGAAGTTTTGCGAGTATAAATAATGTTAAAAAGGTCATGAAGAAATGAAGATTTAAGAGAAAAATATTGATGTGTGTATTTTGGATATTTTATTTTAAATAGGTTCTTCGACGTTTCATGTGGATTTCAATATTGATCCGGCGGAGCTGGAAATCAGGTAAATCATGGTCATAAAGGTATCGCTATTTCGATAACCACGCGCTCGTGATCGGGTTGCCTGAAACAGCCCATTCAAGCCTTCAAGTCGTGCGTTGGTGTATGTAGAAGTCCAGCGATGGACCACTCGCTTAGCATGCCTAGCCAAGGTTCCTAGAGCTTTTCGAATGGGTTCCAATAGCGCACTCTCACCAGCCAGTTCGTGAGCATAGTTAAGGAACCTCTGAAAAAAACATCGATATAGCCTGACATTTCTCAACTTCTCCTGTATTTACCCATTTTGGGCTATTTTCATAGATTGTTTCGCTGAAAAGCCCTCTTTGGGCTGTTTTCAGACGGATTGACCCTAAGTTATCAACAGTTCTCGCCTTGCTTTGTAAAGGTTTGCCAGTGCCATGAGTGAGAAGAGTTGGGCGCCATTCTTATGGATGTCTCGATAACCTGTTTTACGATACCCAAACTGGCATTTGATGATTCGAAAAGCATCTTCAACTTTGGCTCGCACTGAGGCATGTTTTTTATTGCGTTTATTCTGGCTGGCTGAGGGCTTCTTCTTGGGTTTGGCCTTTTCAAGTACGGCCCAGTAAACCCCGGCAGCTCTTGCCGCCCGTTTAAACTTCTCATTCACATAGCCTTTGTCTCCAAACACGGCCTGGTCATCTTCTCGAATTAAGCTGCTCATCACTTTGGCATCGTGGACTTTGGCTGTACTCACCCCAACGGTGTGAATGAGGCCACTTTGGGCATCAACACTGATATGTGCCTTCATACCGAAAGACCAAGTGTTGCCTTTCTTGGTTGAGCTCATTTCAGGATCGCGTTTGTTGTCTTTATTTTTGGTCGAGGATGGGGC
>QNFJ01000050.1 GCA_003646305.1 Gammaproteobacteria bacterium
CCGGGCAATCTACGTGTGCGTAGTGACGGTTTTCTGATTCGTATTCTACGTGTGAGGTGGCGATGGTAATTCCACGCTCTCTCTCTTCAGGGGCGTTATCAATCTCGTCAAATGCCTTGACTTCTCCACCCTGCGCCTCTGCCATTACTTTGGTCAGTGCTGCGGTTAATGTTGTCTTGCCATGATCAACATGCCCAATCGTTCCCACGTTTACATGGGGCTTGTTCCGTTCAAATTTTTCTTTAGCCACGACTCTAGCCTCTAACTTACTTAAGTTTCTATTCAGAACATCCTTTTAGTAATTGCATCCGCAACACTTGAAGGCGCCTCATTATATTTCTCGAAATGCATTGAATACGTTGCACGACCCTGTGTCGCAGAACGCAAATCAGTTGCATAACCGAACATCTCTGCCAGCGAAACTTCCGCCTTAATCAATTTACCCGCAGGCACATCATCCATGCCCTGCACTAAACCTCGTCGACGATTCAGATCACCGACCACATCACCCAAATATTCATTCGGCGTGACAATCTCAACCTGCATAATGGGTTCCAAAATGCAGGGCTTAGCTTTTTGAGCCCCTTCCCTAAAACTCATTGAGCCAGCTATTTTAAACGCTACTTCGTTTGAGTCAACCTCATGATAAGACCCATCAAACAAAGTAACCTTGACATCAACAACAGGGAAGCCTGCGACAACGCCGTTTTTCATCTGTTCTTGGACACCCGTATCGATAGCAGAAATATATTCTTTTGGAATAACATCGCCAACTATCTCACTAACAAATTGGTAGCCGCCACCCCTCTCAAGAGGTTCTATTCGCAACCAGACATGTCCATACTGGCCACGACCACCATCCTGCCTTTCAAACTTCCCTTCCTGCTCAACAGCAGAAGTTACCGACTCTCTGTAGGCAACCTGAGGAGAACCAATATTTGCCTGAACACCAAACTCTCTATCAAGCCGGTCAACAATTATCTCAAGATGCAACTCACCCATCCCTGAAATAATTATCTGCCCACTCTCCTCGTCATTTTTAACGGTGAAAGAGGGATCCTCTAGCGTCAACTTCCCTAAGGCCATCGATATCTTATCCTGATCAGCCTTCGTCTTAGGCTCTACAGCAATTGATATCACGGGTTCCGGGAAATCAATGTTTTCCAGTACGATGGCGTTATTGACTTCACACAACGTATCGCCCGTCACAACATTTTTTAATCCTATCGCGGCTGCAATATCGCCAGCCCGAACCTCCTTTACCTCTTCCCTGCTATTCGAGTGCATCTGAACCAACCGGCTAATACGCTCTTTCTTCCCTTTTGCCGCATTAAAAACGACATCGCCAACCTTCATCACACCGGAATAGACCCTAAAAAAAGCCAAATTCCCAACAAACGGATCCGTTGCGATCTTAAAAACTAGCCCAGCAAACGACTCTCCATCAGACGCTGATCTCGCAACATCTTCGCCATCCCAAGCACCAACCACCGAAGTAACATCAGCCGGTGATGGCAAATAGTCAACCACCCCATCCAGGAGCGCCTGAACACCCTTGTTCTTAAATGCACTCCCGCAAAACGCCGGAACAATCTCTCCAGACAACGTCCGCTCCCGCAAACCCAGCCTGATTTCTTCAACTGTTAACTGACCAGTTTCAATGTAGCGCTCCATCAGCAGATCACCACTTTCAGCCGCCGCCTCAACCACAAACTCACGACACTCTAGCGATAACTCCTCCAGATCACCTGGAACATCACGCTCCTCGAAAGTCATTCCACGAGTCGTATCGTCCCAGTAAATCGCCTTCATTTTGATGAGATCAACAACCCCTTCAAAATTCTCCTCAGATCCTATTGCAAGCTGCAAAGGAACTGGGGTAGCACCTAACCTATCTTTTATCTGCTCAATCACACGAGGGAAGTCAGCCCCCACTCGATCCATCTTATTTACAAATGCAATCCGTGGCACACCGTACTTATCCGCCTGCCGCCAAACCGTTTCTGACTGCGGCTCAACACCACCCACAGCACAAAAAACCGCGCAAGCTCCATCCAATACTCGTAACGACCGCTCAACTTCAATCGTGAAGTCCACATGCCCCGGCGTATCAATAATATTGATACGATGCTCCGCGTACTGCTTTTCCATCCCAGACCAGAAACAAGTTGTCGCAGCGGATGTAATCGTTATTCCGCGCTCACGCTCCTGATCCATCCAGTCCATTACAGCCGCACCGTCATGCACCTCACCAATTTTGTGTGAGACCCCCGTATAAAACAACACCCTCTCCGTGGTTGTCGTCTTGCCCGCATCAATATGGGCCATAATCCCTATATTGCGATAACGTTCGATCGGTGTCGTTCTTGCCACTACCTAAACTACTTCAACTATTACAAAAACCTACCAGCGGTAATGTGAAAAAGCCTTATTCGCCTCAGCCATCCGGTGAGTATCTTCACGCTTTTTACATGCCGCGCCACGGTTTTCCGAAGCATCCAACAGCTCACCAGCTAATCTACCAGCCATTGTTCGCTCACTTCTTTTCCTGGCAGCATCAATCAGCCAACGCATGGCCAAAGCCATCCTCCTGCTCTGACGCACCTCAACTGGCACCTGGTAAGTCGCACCACCCACTCTGCGAGACTTAACCTCAACAGCAGGCCTAACATTATCCAGCGCCTTTTCCAAAACCTCTAGCGGCCCACCTTCGACTTTCTCATCAATTGCTTCTAATGCGCCATAAATAATTTTTTCTGCAACAGACTTCTTCCCATCCAACATGACCATATTCATGAATTTGGCAAGCAACTGGCTCCCAAATTTTGGATCCGAAATAATTTCTCGTTTTGCCGCAACCCTTCTTCTAGACATAATTCAGACTCTGTTCTACTTATTAACTTTTAGGTTTCTTCGCGCCGTATTTAGAGCGCCCTTTACGACGACTCTCAACACCGGACGTATCAAGACTACCCCTAACCACGTGATAGCGAACACCAGGCAAATCCTTAACACGACCACCACGAATCAGCACCACCGAGTGCTCCTGAAGGTTATGACCTTCACCACCAATATAACTAGTTACTTCCGCGCCACTCGTCAGTCGCACACGTGCAACTTTACGCATCGCCGAATTAGGCTTTTTAGGTGTTGTCGTGTAAACACGCGTACAAACACCACGCCTTTGAGGACAAGCCTCCAAGGCAGGAACATTACTTTTTTCTACCTTTTTCTTACGCGGCTTACGCACCAACTGGTTAATAGTCGCCATTCATAAACTCCAGATATTCTTCACCAAAGCGCCAACCACGGGCCTCAGCAATTTTTTCTAATTTAAAGCCGGATCACGTTATTCCCAGTCTTCCTTTCAGACCAAAAGCAACGAGAGAGCCGGCTATAATAAATAGATGACCCCATGCTGTCAAGCACAGAGCCACCACATTCGATGATTAATTACCGCTTAGCTATCCTGAATATTAAGCTCTTGCTTAATCGCCTCTTCAACTTCCGAGTAATCAGCCACTACTTCTTCTTCAGCAACTAAGGCCTGAGCCTTATCTCGCTTACGCTTTTCATGATGTGCAAGACCTGTACCAGCCGGTATTAGACGGCCTACGATCACATTCTCTTTCAGGCCATGCAGGCTGTCTTTAATTCCTCTTACAGCCGCATCAGTCAAGACACGCGTTGTCTCCTGAAATGATGCCGCAGAAATAAAGGACTCTGTCGACAGAGATGCCTTTGTAATTCCAAGCAATACCGGATCAAATGTCGCGGGAATCTTGCCCGCTTTTTCAGCAACTTCATTTGCCTCTAAGACGGAGCCTCGCTCTGCCTGCTCGCCTTTTAGGTATGACGTCTCCCCTGGAGAGGTGACCTCAACTTTCCTGAGCATTTGTCGTGCAATACATTCAATATGTTTATCGTTGATGATAACGCCCTGCAAGCGGTAAACATCCTGAATCTCTTTTACCATATGCTCTGCAAGCGCTGTTACACCACGCAATCTAAGAATGTCATGTGATGTCAACTCACCATCTGCGATAACCTCACCTTTCTCTACATGCTCTCCATCGAACGCAGTAATATGACGCCATTTTGGAATCAACAGCTCGTGCGTCTCACCTTCAGAGTCCGTAATAACGAGTCGCTGCTTTCCTTTTGTCTCTTTACCAAACCCAATGGTACCGCTCACTTCCGCCAGAATCGCCGGATCCTTACTCTTACGAGCCTCAAACAGATCGGCAACTCGTGGCAAACCACCTGTAATATCGCGAGTTTTACTCGATTCCTGAGGAATACGAGCCAAAACATCCCCAATTTCAACAACCATTCCGTCCGTAGCACCAATTACCGCACCAACTGGAAGGAAGTATTGAGCAGGCAGTTCTGTCCCAGGAATATTGACGTCCTCACCACTCTCTGTGAGCAGCTTGACCATCGGCCTTAACTCTTTACCGGCCAGGCCACGCTGTTTGGGATCCGTCACAATCACAGAGCTCAGTCCCGTCACTTCATCGACATGACGCTGAACTGTAACACCATCAACAGAATCCACTAATTGTGCTACACCACCCACCTCTGTAACTACCGGATGAGTGTGTGGATCCCAGTTAGCAATGACATCACCCACCGCGACCGCACCACCATCTGCAACCGAAAGAACCGCACCGTAAGGAATTTTATAGCGCTCACGCTCACGCCCATGACTATCGATCACGCTAATTTCACCCGAGCGCGATACAGCTACTAACTTGCCCTCTTTATTTTCGACAGTTTTGAGATTAGTGATCTTGGCATCACCATCCGTTTTAACCTCCACATTACTAACCGATGCGGCACGCGAAGCTGCACCACCAATATGGAAAGTACGCATTGTTAACTGCGTGCCTGGCTCGCCAATCGACTGAGCAGCAACAACACCAACCGCCTCACCCATATTGACTTTATGACCACGACCGAGGTCACGACCATAACAGGAGGAACAGATCCCATGACGTGCATCACACGTAATGACCGAGCGAACTTTTACCTGGTCAACATTATTGCTGTTGAGCACGTCAACCCAGCCCTCATCAATAAGCGTGCCAGCCTCAGCAATAACTTTACCCGTTTCAGGACTCAGCACATCTTCAGCAACTACTCGACCTAAAACTCGGTCAGCAAGTGCAGTCACAACATCACCACCCTCAATGACAGCCGTCATAACGAGTCCATTAGTTGTCCCGCAATCTTCGCCCGATACAACCATATCCTGAGCAACATCAACAAGTCTTCTTGTTAAATACCCTGAATTAGCGGTTTTCAAAGCAGTATCCGCCAGACCTTTACGTGCACCATGAGTCGAGACAAAATACTGCAATACATCTAGTCCTTCACGGAAATTAGCTTTAATTGGCGTCTCAATAATCGAACCATCCGGCTTAGCCATCAGGCCACGCATACCCGCCAACTGGCGAATCTGTGCCGCAGAGCCACGAGCACCCGAATCAGCCATCATAAAAATTGAGTTGAATGATTTTTGTTTGACCTTCTGTTTCTCGGCATCTTCTACAGATTCCGTAGCAATGCCATCCATCATCGCCTTAGCCACTTTTTCATTGGCATGCGACCAGATATCAACAACTTTGTTGTAACGCTCACCATCGGTCACTAAACCAGACACATACTGTGACTGAATCTCATGAACCTCTTTATCTGCCTCGCCGATAATTCCAGCTTTCTCATCGGGAATCACCATATCCTCAATACCAAATGAAATCCCTGATATTGTTGCATTTGCGAACCCTGTATACATCAACTGATCAGCAAAGATAACCGTCGCCTTTGTACCTAACTTTCGGTAGCACTCATCAATTAACTGAGAGACTTTCTTCTTTGTAAGATCGTGATTGAACAGATCGAACTTAAGACCTTTAGGGACAATACCCCAAATGATTGAGCGACCAACAGTCGTCTCAACAATGCGGCGAGTCTCAACAGTTTCACCATCTTCTTCGTTAGCCAACCATTCACTAATCCTGATTTTAACTTTTGCTTGCAAATCGACCTGCTTATTATCATAAGCACGTTTAGCTTCACGTATATCGGCAAAGATCATGCCTTCACCAAGCGCATTCACGCGTTCACGACTCATCCAGTAAAGACCCAGAATCACGTCTTGTGTCGGAATGATGACCGGCTCACCGTTAGCAGGAGAGAGAATGTTGTTCGTTGACATCATCAACGTCCTTGCTTCCAACTGCGCCTCAATCGAAAGCGGCACGTGAACAGCCATTTGGTCACCGTCAAAATCTGCGTTAAACGCGGTACAGACCAGCGGGTGAAGCTGGATAGCTTTACCTTCAATCAACAAGGGCTCAAATGCCTGAATCCCAAGTCTGTGCAATGTTGGCGCACGGTTGAGCATGATTGGATGCTGGTGAATAACCTCAGCGAGGATATCCCAAACTTCCGCCCCTTCGCGCTCAACCATTTTCTTTGCCGCTTTGATGGTTGTCGCCTGACCACGCCTCTGTAACTTACTAAAGATAAATGGCTTAAAAAGCTCCAATGCCATTTTCTTAGGGAGACCACACTGATGAAGCTTAAGTGTTGGACCAACAACAATCACAGAACGCCCAGAGTAATCCACACGCTTACCAAGCAGATTCTGACGGAAACGCCCCTGCTTACCTTTAATCATATCGGCAAGTGATTTAAGCGGGCGACGATTGCTTCCGGTAATAGCACGTCCACGACGGCCATTATCCAGCAAAGCATCAACCGACTCCTGGAGCATTCTTTTTTCGTTACGAACAATAATATCTGGCGCATTAAGCTCTAACAGCCTGAATAACCTGTTATTACGATTAATTACACGTCGATATAGATCATTCAAATCTGAAGTAGCAAAGCGGCCACCATCCAGAGGAACCAAAGGTCTTAACTCAGGGGGAAGAATCGGCAACACTGTCAAAATCATCCATTCAGGCTGATTATTTGACGTCATTAAAGATTCGATAACCTTAAGGCGTTTTGTCAGTTTCTTGATCTTCGTTTCAGAGTTTGTTGAGCCAACCTCTTCGTGAAGCCTGACTGCTTCCGATTTAAGATCCATTACCTTGAGTAGCTTATAAACTGCCTCAGCACCCATTTGAGCTTCAAATTCATCGCCAAACTGCTCGATTGCATCGAGGTACTCCTCATCATTCAGTAACTGACCCATCTCCATTGGTGTCATACCAGGCTCAATCACAACAAAGCTCTCAAAATAGAGAACACGCTCGATCTCTCTCAGCGTCATATCAAGCAATAGAGCGATACGAGAAGGTAGTGATTTTAAAAACCAGATGTGGGCAACTGGGCTAGCCAGCTCAATGTGGCCCATTCTGTCTCTTCTTACTTTAGAGAGCGTGACCTCAACACCACATTTTTCACAGATTACACCTCTGTGTTTTAAACGCTTATACTTTCCGCACAAACATTCGTAATCACTAACCGGCCCAAATATTTTTGCGCAGAAAAGCCCATCACGCTCAGGCTTAAATGTACGGTAGTTAATTGTCTCTGGCTTTTTAACCTCCCCATATGACCATGAACGAATCATGTCCGGTGAAGCTAAACCAATACGAATCGCGTCGAATTCTTCGACTTGACCTTGCTGTTTTAAAAATTTGAGTAGATCTTTCAAGGATATCTCCCTGTGACTTCAAAATGGCGCCTTTGAGTGCTATTCAATCAACACCCAAAGACGAACTTAACTATTATTCCAGTGCGCTAGCCTGGACTTACTCTTGTTCCAGCTCGATATTAATCCCGAGTGAACGAATCTCTTTCAAGAGAACATTGAATGACTCCGGCATACCTGCTTCCAGCTTATGCTCTCCGTCAACAATATTTTTATACATTTTCGTTCGACCTGAAACATCGTCTGATTTGACAGTAAGCATTTCCTGAAGCGTATAAGCTGCCCCATACGCTTCCAACGCCCAAACCTCCATCTCTCCAAAACGCTGCCCACCAAACTGAGCTTTACCACCAAGCGGCTGCTGTGTAACCAGACTATATGGCCCAGTAGAGCGTGCATGCATCTTGTCGTCAACCAAGTGATTCAGCTTCAGCATGTACATGTAACCTACCGTCACATCACGATCGAACGCTTCACCCGTTTGCCCATGAAAGAGTTTGGTCTGCCCTGATTTCGGCAACCCAGCAAGCTCAAGCATGTATCGAATATCTTCTTCCGATGCGCCATCGAAAACGGGAGTAGCCATCGGAACCCCGTCTGTGAGGTTACCTGCCAGCTCAAGAATCTCATCGTCGCTAAACGAGCCAAGATCTTCTTTCTTACCGCCAGAGTTATAGATTTTCTCCAGATAGCCTCTGACTTTTTGAATCTCGTCTTTCGCTTCAAGCATCTTGCCTATCCTGATTCCAAGACCTTTAGCAGCCCAACCCAAATGGGTTTCGAGAACCTGACCGACGTTCATGCGAGACGGAACACCCAGAGGATTCAAAACGATATCTACAGGCGTACCATCTTCCTGAAAGGGCATGTCTTCAACAGGGATGATTTGAGAAATAACCCCCTTGTTTCCGTGACGACCCGCCATTTTGTCTCCAGGCTGGATTCTACGCTTGACCGCAAGATGAACCTTAACCATTTTGAGTACGCCGGGAGCCAGATCATCACCCATAGTGATTTTCTTGCTCTTAATTTCAAAGCGCTCATTAAACTCAATCCGCTGCTGTTCGATCTGTTCAGCAATCAGCTCTAGTTGAACATTTAATTCTTCATTTTTTAAGCGGATTTCCAGCCATTGCGAACGCTGCAATTCATTTAAGTATTTCGCAGTAATTTTAGTGCCCGACTTTAACTTTTCAGGACCCGACTCTGCAGCCTCCCCCACAAGTAAAGATTCAATACGATCAAAGATATTGCCCTCAACAATACGAAGCTGGTCATCAAGATCTTTTTTGGCTTTTTCGACGGCTGCTTTTTCTATTTGAAGTGCCCGTTCATCCTTTTCAACACCATCACGAGTGAAAACCTGAACATCAATAACCGTTCCATGTATCCCCGAAGGAACTCTCAGGGAGGTATCTTTTACGTCAGACGCTTTTTCACCAAAAATTGCACGTAGCAGCTTCTCTTCCGGTGTCAACTGGGTCTCACCTTTTGGCGTCACTTTACCCACCAGAATATCGCCCGGTTTAACTTCAGCACCTACATAAACGATTCCAGACTCATCCAGTTTTGCCAGTGCGCTTTCCCCGACATTCGGAATATCTGCGGTAATCTCTTCAGAGCCAAGCTTTGTATCTCGAGCAATGCAATTCTTTTCTTCAATATGAATTGTTGTAAAGCGATCTTCTTTTACAACACGCTCTGAGATAAGGATCGAATCTTCAAAGTTATAACCATTCCAGGGCATGAATGCGATTAGCATATTCTGGCCTAGCGCAAGTTCACCCATATCTGTAGATGGACCATCCGCCAAAACATCACCGCATGAAACCACGTCACCCGGCTTAACGAGAGGGCGCTGATTAATACAAGTGTTCTGGTTTGAACGCGTGTATTTAGTCAGGTTATAGATATCAACCCCTGGCTCACCCTCAACGATTTCATTTTCATTCACTCGAACCACGATGCGACTTGCATCAACAGCCTCGATCACACCACCTTTCTCGGCAACAACCGTTACACCCGAATCTTTTGCAACTGCACGCTCCATACCCGTACCGACCAGAGGTTTCTCTGCTTTTAGCGTCGGCACTGCCTGGCGCTGCATGTTTGACCCCATCAAGGCGCGGTTAGCATCATCATGCTCAAGGAAAGGAATGATTGAAGCCGCAACTGAAACAACCTGCTTCGCAGAAACGTCCATGAGCTGGACATCTTCAGCAGAAGTCAATGTAAACTCTTCTTTGTGACGGCAAGCAACAATATCGTCAACCAAGCGACCGTCTTCATCGATGTCAACACCCGCCTGACCAATGACGAACTGCCCCTCTTCTATCGCCGAAAGATAAACAATCTCATCTGTCACTTTTCTACCAACAACCTTTCTATACGGCGTCTCTAGAAAACCGTACGAATTTGTTCTTGCATAGACGGCCAGCGAGTTGATCAGACCAATATTTGGCCCCTCTGGCGTCTCAATAGGACAAACACGACCATAGTGCGTGGTATGTACATCTCGGACTTCAAACCCTGCACGCTCTCTTGCCAAACCACCGGGGCCAAGAGCTGAAACACGCCGCTTATGAGTTACCTCAGAAAGCGGGTTGTTCTGATCCATAAATTGAGACAACTGGCTTGAGCCAAAGAATTCCTTAATCGCTGCCGCAACCGGCTTAGCGTTAATAATCTCCTGAGGCATCAGGCCATCAGAGTCCGCCAGAGTCAGGCGCTCTTTAACCGCTCGCTCGACACGAACCAGACCCACTCTAAACTGATTTTCAACCATCTCTCCAACAGAACGAACACGCCTGTTACCTAGGTGATCAATATCATCGACATTTCCATTGCCATTTCGGATATCGATAAGCTCTTTTAGAACATCGATAATGTCTTCCTTGCCTAGCGTTCCCTCTCCTGTCGTCTCTTCCCGTCCTAAACGGCGGTTAAACTTCATCCGCCCTACAGCCGAGAGATCATAGCGCTCGCTCGTAAAGAAGAGGTTTTTAAATAGCTTTTGAGCCGAATCTTTTGTAGGCGGCTCACCAGGGCGCATCATCCTATAAATCTCAACCAAAGCTTCCAGCTCTGTAGTTGAAGCATCAATACTCATCGCATTAGAGATGTAGGCGCCACAATCCAGATCATTTGTGAAGAGTGTTGTAAATTCTTTAACTCCATTTTCAATGAATACATCTAGCAGCTCATCTGTGATCTCGTCGTTAACTGACGCAATCACCTCACCGGTTGACTCATCGACAATACCACCGCCCAGCTTTTTACCCAGGAACTGATCACGAGGAAGCTCAATCGTTTTGATGTCCGCTTTCTTAATCTGGCGAATATGCTTACCGGTAATTCTACGCCCCGCCTCAACCAGAACTTTTCCTTTGCTGCCTTTAATATCAACAGGGACCGCTTCACCGCGTAGCCTGTCAGCAACCAATTCAATCTCAAAATTGTCGGCCGAAAGAACTTTTACGTTGTTTTTTTCAAAGAACAGATTAATGATCTGTTCATTGTCAAGACCCAATGCACGTAAAAGCACCGTTGCAGGAAGCTTGCGACGCCTATCAATACGCACATAAATAATATCTTTGTGATCAAACTCAAAATCGAGCCATGATCCGCGGTAAGGAATAACCCTTGCCGAAAACAGTAGTTTCCCTGAAGAATGTGTTTTACCCTTATCATGACTGAAAAACGCTCCCGGTGAACGATGCAACTGGGAAACAATAACCCGCTCAGTCCCATTAACGACAAAGGTTCCATTGTTCGTCATCAGGGGTAGCTCACCCATGTAAACTTCCTGCTCACGAACCTCTTTTACAACTTTCGACTTGAGTGGCGCATCCTTGTCATAAATAACAAGCTTAACCATAACACGTAAA